>JALYLL010000288.1 GCA_030774255.1 Chloroflexota bacterium
CGTCGGGACTCTCGGCGCCTTCCGCTCTCGCTGTCGAATGCGGAGAGGGCGGGATTCGAACCCGCGAGGCTTTCGCCTACCGCTTTTCGAGAGCGGCACCATCAACCACTCGGACACCTCTCCACATCGAAGTCTAAACTTTCGATCACCCGTGAAGCGCTTCCACTACGCATGGGTCGTTGTCGTCGTGACGTTCTTCGCGCTTCTCGCGGCGCAAGCGGTGCGCGCCGCACCGGGCGTGATCATCACGCCACTCGAGTCCGAATTCGGCTGGTCGAGAACGGAGATCTCGCTCGGGATCTCGCTCAGCCTTCTCACGTTCGGACTGGGCGGCCCACTCGGCGGAGCGCTCATCGACCGCTTCGGCGCGCGACTCGTCATGCTCGTAGGCGACCTCCTCATCGTGGTCGGCCTCCTCGGCCTCATCTTCGTGCGCGATCTGTGGCAGATGTACCTGCTCTGGGGCCTTCCCATCGGCATCGGCACCGGTGCAGTGGGTGGCGTGCTCGGCGCGGCGGTCGCACATCGCTGGTTCCGTACGCACCGGGGCGTGATCATCGGCGCCCTCGGCGCTGCCACGAGCGCCGGCCAGCTCGTATTCGTTCCTGCGATGGCGCAGCTTACGGTCACGGAAGGGTGGCGCTGGGCGCTCGGCATCGTGCTCATCGCGTGCGCTGTGATGCTCGTGCCGGTCGCGATCTTCATCCGCGACCGTCCCGAGCAGGTCGGCGCCGTCCCATTCGGTCAGGCTGCGGTAGTGACCGCGGCCGAGCGCGCCGACGATCGGCGTGGCACGCCGCTGCGCCAAGCGATGCGCACGCGTGACTTCTGGCTGCTCGCCAGCAGCTTCTTCGTCTGCGGCTACACGTCCAACGGGCTCGTCGGCACGCACCTCATCCCCCATGCGATGGAGCACGGCTTCACGGAGGTGATGGCGGCGAGCGCGGTCGCCCTGCTCGGCTCGATGAATATCGTGGGGACGCTCGCCTCGGGCTGGCTGACGGATCGCTTCGATAATCGCAAGCTCCTCGCGGGCTACTACGGGTTTCGCGCGCTGAGTCTCTTCGCGCTGCCTCTCATCTATGACGTGAAGTGGCTGCTGCTCTTCGCATTCGTCTACGGCCTTGACTGGATCGCGACGGTGCCGCCGACCGCGAACCTCGTCGCGACCATCTACGGGCGCGCGTCCCTGGGGACTATCTATGGCTGGATCTTCTTCTCGCATATGCTCGGCGCGGCGATCGCGGCGTTCGCGGGTGGTTTCTTCCGGGACCTGCTGGGTGACTACCACCTGATGTTCGTTTCCGCAGGGATCCTGGGATTCGTCGCCGTCGCGCTCGCGCTGCGGATCAGCACATCCGCGGTGACGAGAATGCCGACGCAGGTGCTCGAGGCGGCGCGTCCGTAACTTGCAGGGGAGGTTGTCATGGCCATCCAGACACGAACGCGGGTGACGAAGGGCAAGGCGAAGAACATCGACGCGTGCGCGGACGATCGCGGAATCATCCGCGCCGCCGCGATGGATCAACGCGGCTCGCTGATGCGGGAGATCGCAAAGCAGGGCGGCGCCGGAACACCCGAGTCGCTCACCGAGTTCAAGACCGCCGTCACGAAGGCCCTGACCCCGTATGCGACCGCGATCCTTATGGACCCCGAATACGGGTTGCCCGCGCTGAAAGCAAAGGCGCCGAACGCCGGCGTGCTGCTCGCGTACGAGAAGTCGGGGTACGACGCCGACCCCGAGAATCGCATGCCCGATGTCCTGGACCGCTGGACGGTCCGGCGCCTCGTCGCGGCCGGCGCGAACGGCATCAAGGTCCTCATCTACTACGACCCGTTCGATGACAAGGACCTCAACCTCCGCAAGGAGATCGTGATCGAGCGGATCGGAGCGGAGTGCGCGGCGAACGACGTTCCGTTCTTCGTCGAGCCACTCGCATACAAGAAGGGCGTGGACGAGAAAGGCCTCGAGTTCGCGAAGCGCAAGCCCGAGGCCGTCAAGAAGTACATGGCGACGTTCTCCGAGGCGCGCTTCGGGATCGACATCCTGAAGGTCGAGGTCCCGGTGAACATGGCGTTCGTGCAGGGCTCGAAGGCGAACAAGAGCGGCGAGGTCGCGTACACGAAGGCCGAGGCCCTGACGCACTTCAAAGAGGCCGCGCACGCGGCGACGAAGCCGTTCATCTATCTCTCCGCGGGCGTAAGCGACGACGTCTTCCGCGAAGCGCTCGAGTACGCCGGCGAGTCAGGCGCCGCGTTCAGCGGTGTACTGTGCGGCCGCGCGACGTGGCTCGAAGGGCTGCCGATCTACGCGAAGCAAGGGCGCGCAGCATTCGACGCGTGGCTCGCTGACAAAGGCGTCCGCAACATCCAGATGCTGAACGAGGTACTCGAGCACACCGCGAAGCCCTGGTGGACGATCTACGGAGGGCGCGAAGCGATCGCAAGCTAGCGCGACCTATGCTCCGGCCGTGACGCTCGACCCACACGACGTCGTTCTCCGTACCAAGGCACTGGTGAAGCGATTCGGATCGATCACCGCCGTCGACGGGCTCGACCTCGAGGTGCGCCGCGGCGAGGTCGTCGGTCTTCTCGGCCCGAATGGCGCCGGAAAGAGCACGACGATCGGCATGGTGCTCGGCCTCATCACGCCCACGGCGGGAACCGCCGAGGTACTCGGCCGCGACGTCCGCGTTCGGCGCGAGGACGCTCTCGCTGGCGTCGGCGCGATGCTCGAGGTCACCTCCTTCTATCCGTATCTCTCCGGCCGCGACAACCTCGCCGCGGTCGCGCTTCTTCGTGGCGGCGGTGCTCTGGCCCGCGTCGATCCCCTCCTGGCGCGGCTGGGGCTCGCGCAGCGAGGCGGGTCGAAGTTCCGCACGTATTCGCTCGGCATGCGCCAGCGGCTCGGCATCGCCTCGACCTTGCTCGGCGATCCGGCCCTCGTGATCCTCGACGAGCCGGCAAACGGCCTCGACCCGGCGGGTCAGCGGGAGATCCGCGAGCTGATCCGCGAGCTCGCGGGCGAGAACCGCGGCGTGCTCCTGGCGAGCCATCTCCTCTACGAAGTCGAGCAGGTCTGCGATCGCGTTCTGGTGATCAAGAAAGGAAAGCTCATCGCGAGCGGGACGATCGCCGAGGTCACGCGCGGCGGAAGCTCCTACTTCGAGATCGTCGTCGCCGACAAGCGCCGAGCCGCGGAGGTCCTTCGCGGACTCGGTGTGAAGGAGATCCGCGAGACGCCGAGCGGCCTCGACGTCGTCGCCGATGCCGAGCGCGGCGCGGAGCTCAACCGCGCGCTGGCGTCAGCCGGCCTGTACGCCAGCGCCATCGTCCCGCGCGCGAGCTCGCTCGAGGACGTGTTCATGGAGCTCACCGAACCGGAGGCGCCAAGTGCTCCGCCTACTTCGTAGCGAGCTCTACCGGCTCGTCCGGCGGTGGATGCCGTGGATCATGCTCGCGCTCATCGTCATCACGGCCTTCGTCTTCTACTTCCTGATCTGGGTGAGCGTGAACGCCCAGATCCAGGCCGTGAAGAGCGGAACGATCCCCGCGCCACCCGGCGGGACCGGGCCGCTCGAGGAGACCCTCCGCATGGTCGCCCCCGACCGCGTGGCCCAGTTCGGTGTGGGCATCGTGGGCGGCCTGGGAAGCGTGATGCTCATCGTCTTCGCCGCCAGCCACGTCGGCACCGAATTCGGCTGGGGCACGTTCCGCACGCTCCTTGCCCACGGCGCGACCCGAACCGGCTTCCTGATGTCGAAGGCGATCTCGCTGTTCCTCTACGCGCTCGTGTTCATGATCGTCGGCACTCTGGCGGCGATCGCGGCGAGCTACACGGTCTCTTCGGTAGCCAACATCCCGTTCGGGACCGGCGTCGATGTCGCGGAGGTCGCGCGCGTCGCGGCGAAGACCGGCTACACGTTCCTTCCTTATATGGCGCTCGCCCTCGCGATCGCCGTCTGGTCGAAGTCCGCGGGTGCGGGGATCGCGAGCGGCCTGGTCGTGTATTTCGCCGAAGGCCTTGTCGCGGGCATCCTCGTGTCGCTCAACAAGGACTACGCGCAGATCGTCAACTGGGGACTCAGCCGCAACGCCTCGGCGCTGACCCGGACGGCGGGCGGGCCAGCGACACAGGATCCGACCTCATCGACGCTCCCCGATCCGACGCAGGCGGCGATCGTCCTCGCTGTCTACACGGTGATCTTCCTCGCGCTTGCGTACTGGCGTCTGCGGTCGCGCGACGTGACGGTCGGGGGCTAATCCGGCTCGGCGCGGCCCTTTCGCTGCGTCGCGAAGAAGTCGCTGAGCAGCCGCTCGATGTCGTCGCGCAGCTGCGGGTAGAACCGCCAGCGCGGGCGATGATTCACCCAGGTCGCATCGAGCAGCTCCGCCCTGGACCGCACGGCGCCGGCCTTCTCATCGGGCGCCCCGAAAACGACGAGCGCGATGCGTGCGAGGATCGCCGCGCCCGCGCACATCGCGCACGGCTCGACGGTGACGTAGAGCGCGCAATCCGACAGGCGCCACCGGCCGAGCGCCCGCGCGGCTTCGCGGATCGCGATGACCTCGGCGTGCGCGGTCGGATCGGCGTCGACTTCGCGGCGGTTACCCGCGCGAGCGACGACCGTGCCGTCGCGCACGATCGCGGCGCCGATCGGGACGTCGCTGTGGTCCGCGGCGAGGCGCCCTTCCTCGAAAGTCACGCGCATGAATCGTTCGTCGTCCGACGGCCGCGCGATCGATGTCGCATCAGCGAATGGCGCGCCGCTGTGCGGCCGATCCTTCATACGCCGAGGTACCGGGTCTCGACGTCGCGGTCGCCAGCGAGCTCGGCCGGCGTACCTCTGAACACGATCGTGCCCTTGTTCATCACGAGGATGCGCTGCCCGACCTTGGTGGCCAGGCCGAGATTTTGCTCGACGAGAAGGAGGGCGAGGCCGGTCGCGCGCACTCTCGTCAGTATTTCGCCGACCTGCTCCACGAGCTTCGGCGCCAGCCCCTCGGACGGCTCGTCGAGGAGAAGCACCGTCGGATTTCGCATGAGCGCGCGGGCGATCGCGAGCATCTGCTGCTCGCCGCCCGAGAGCTGGTCGCCCGGGACCGCACGTCGGCGCGCGAGGATCGGGAAGAGCTCGAGGACCCGGGGCTCGTCCCAGCCATCCGCCACCGGCCGCGCGGCGACCGCGAGGTTCTCGCCCACGCTGAGATCGCCGAAGATGCGGCGTCCTTGCGGGACGAGCGCGACGCCGGCGCGGGCCACATGGTGCGGCGGCGCTCCGGTGAGATCGGCGCCATGGACGTGGACGCTGCCGCCTCGCGGTCGCAGGAAGCCGGCGATCGAGGCGATCGTGGTGGTCTTGCCGGCGCCGTTGCGGCCGATGAGCGAGACCGCTTCACCGCTCGCGACCTCGAGGTCGACCCCTTGCAGGACGTGGCTTTCGCCGTAGTAGGCGTGGAGCCCGGAGACCGCGAGCGCCGGCGCGCTCATGCGACGGTGACCGCCTTGCCGAGATACACATCGTGTACGCGCACGTCGCCGCGCACATCCGCGGCGGTGCCGTCTGCGATGACCCGGCCTTCGTGCAGGACGGTGACGCGGTCGGCCAGCCGGAAGACCACGTCCATGTCGTGCTCGACGATCAGGATCGTGAGCGCGCGATCGAGGCCCGCGATGAGCTCGGTGATGCGCGCGGTCTCGACCGGCGACATGCCGGCGGTTGGCTCGTCGAGAAGGAGGACACGTGGGCTCTGCGCGAGCGCGACCGCGAGCTCGAGCTGGCGCCGCTCCCCATGCGACAGCGCGCGCACGACGATCTCCTCGCGACCGGCGAGACCGACGCGCTCGAGCATCGCGTCAGCCTCCACGTACTCCGAGCGAGGCAGCGCCCGAAAGAAGCGGTACGGTCCGCGACGCGCGGCCACCGCGAGCGCGACGTTCTCTCGCGCCGAGAGCGGTGAGAACAGCTCGGTCCGCTGGTACACGTGCGCCAGCCCGAGCCGGGCGCGCTGCCACGAGCGCAGGCGCGTTATCTCCTGGCCCGCGAGCCGCACCGCGCCACCGGTCGGCGCAATCTCGCCGGCGAGGACGTTGATGAGCGTCGTCTTCCCAGCGCCGTTCGGACCGATCACCGCGCGCCGCTCGCCTTCCGAGATCTTGAGCGAGACGCCGTCGAGCGCGACCACCCCGCCGAACGCGCGACGGAGCTCGCGGATCTCGATCATCGCGCGCGTACCCGAAGCCAAGCGTCGCGGCCGAGCCCGACCATGCCCTGCCGCGCGAAGAGAACGAACGCGATGAAGACGAGGCCTAGGATCGCCTCGGATATCCTCAGCTCGGGAGGAAGGAGCGACGGTACGACCCGCTCGATGAGCGAGACGAGGGCCGATCCGGCGATCGGTCCACCGAGACTGCCCGCGCCGCCGACGAGGACGGTGACGAACGCGCGGACCGAGTTACCGAGTCCGGCGTCCTGAGCCGAAACGAAACGCGTCGAGTACGCAGAGAGCGCGCCCGCGATGCCGGCGATGGTGCCGGCGATGACGAACGCGGAAAGCCGCAGGCGCGTCGTGTCGTAGCCGAGCGCGCGCATGCGCCGCTCGTTCTCGCGGACTCCGACGAGGGCACTGCCATACGGCGACCGCGCCAGTCCCCGGACGGTGAGGGCGGCGAGGACGAAGGTGACTGCCACGAGGACATACATAAGGTCTGGCGAGCTGAAGTCGAGCGTCGCGATCATCGGCCGCCCAACCCCGGCGAGGCCGTTCGACCCGCCGGTCACCGCTGTCCATTGGAATGCGATCGCGAAGACGATCTGTGCGAGCGCGAGCGTCAGCATCAAGAAGAAGATGCCCTCGGAGCGCACCACGAGCGCACCGATCACCAGGGCGAGCAGCGCCGCGACGATCGCCGCCGCGCCGAGCGTCACCGGCAGTTGGTCGGTCGCGAGACGCTGGCCGGCGATCCCGGCCGCATACGCGCCCGCGCCGAAGAACGCAGCGTGACCGAGCGAAGGCATGCCCGCGCGCCCGACGAGGAGGTCGAGCGACAGCGCGAAGATCGCGAGGATGAGCGCATCGCGGAGCAGGGTCGTGGCGAAGCGCGTCGACTCCCAGGGCGCGCTCCAGTACGGGAACGTCACGAGCGCGAATGCGGCCACGGCGACAAGCGCCCAACGGAGGAGGGGTCTCATCGCGAGACGCGGATCCGACCGAGGAGACCGGTCGGCTTCAGAAGAAGCACGAGAGCGACGATCGCGAAGATGACCGCGAGCGCGACATCTTGGAACAACACTTTCCCGAACGTGTCGGCCGGTCCGATCAGGAGACTTCCCGCGACGGCTCCGCTCAGCGTGCCGAGGCCGCCGACCACAACGACGACGAGCGAATACAGAAGGCCGGGATCGGTGTCCATTCCGGGCTGAACGCCGAACACCGGCGCCGCGATCACGCCCGCGAGACCCGCGAGCGCGGCGCCCGTCGCGAACGTCGACGCGAAGAGCCGATTGGTGTCGATGCCGAGCGCCCCCAGCATCTGCGCATCCTCGACACCCGCGCGGATGAGCATGCCGATCCGTGTGCGGCGGTAGACCACAGCCATCGCGGCTGCGAGCACCACGCCGAACGCGATCACGAAGAGGCGGTAGACCGGATAGACGCCGCCGATCAACGTGACCGATCCGTCGAGGCCGGGGGGCGCCGACAGCGAGCGCACCTCGCGGCCCCAGAGCTGCCCGATGACGTCGACAATCACGAGGGAAACGCCGATCGTGAGCAGCACCTGATCGAGATGCCGCCCGCGAAGTCTGCGGAGAAGCAGCGGCTCGATCACGAGACCGAGCAGCGCGAGCGTGACCGGCGCCGCGAGCATGGCGACCCAGAACGATCCGGTGAGCTGGACGACCGAGAGCGCGACGTACGCGCCGAGCATGTAGAAAGCGCCGTGCGCGAGGTTGACCACGTCCATCATCCCGAACACGAGCGAAAGGCCCGACGCCAGGATGAAAAGCAAGGCGCCGAACGACAGACCGTTCAGCGCCTGCTGAAATACGAGCTCGAGGCTCACGCGGAGGTCACTTCCCGGGGTCGGTCACCTTGGCGATCTTGTCGCTGATCGTGTTCACCGTCTGCCCGTTCTGGGTCTTGACCTCGCGGATGTAGATGTCCTGGATCGGGTTGTGGGTGGCCTTGTCGAATGCGAAGTCGCCGCGCGGGCTCTTGAAGGTGACGTCCTCGAGGGCCTTGACGAACTTGTCCTTGTCCGACGTATCCCCACCCAGCGCCTTGAGCGCTTCGTCGAGCGCCCGCATGCCGTCGTACTGCTGGACCGTGAAGACGTCCGGGAGCAGCGGGTACTGCTTCTGGAAATCGGCGACGAACTTCTTGTTCTCGGCGTTGTCGAGCTCGACGGCCCAGAAGAGCGAGGTGATCGCGCCGTTCGCGAGGTCCTTGACCTCTTTGAGCACGTCCTGCTCCGTGAGGAAGCCGGCGCCGTACATCTTGTAGCCGGCGGCGGGAAGGCCGAGCGAGTTCCAGCTCTTGATGAAGCCGATCGCGTCCGCGCCAGAGAAGAACGAGTACACGTTCTTGGTCGGCTGGTTCTTGATCTGCGTGATGAACGGTGCGAAGTCGGCGTTGCCGAGCGGCGGCGCGACGTTGCCCATCGTCGTCCCGCCGTTCTTCTTGAGGCCGGTCGTGAAGTCGGCCGCGGACTCGGTGCCGAATCCGTAATTCGCGTACGCGAGGAAGAACTCCTTCGTCCCCTTCGCCGAGAGGTAGTCGCCGATGGGGTACGAGATCTGGTACGAGGAGAAAGACGCTCTGAAGATGTACGGGCTCTTGCAGGAGGGCGTGCAGTTCGTGGTATCGCGCGTCAGCGCGTTGCCGCCGGCATTGGTGTCGATGAAAATCAGCTTCGCCGCATGCACGGCATTGCGTATCCCGTAGGCGAGCGGCGTCGGCACCACGCCCATCATCACGTCGACCTGGTCCTGGTCGATGAACTTCTGCGTTGCCGCGATCCCCGTGGCGGTGACGTTGGCATCGTCCGCGTAGACCAGGGTGACCGGCCGATTCGCGAGCTTGTTGTCGTGCTGCCTCAGGTAGAGCTCCGTCGCCCGCCGCATCGAGTTGCCGAGCTCCGCGTATACGCCGCTGAACGGCAGGAGCTGCCCGATCTTGATCGCCTTCCCGGGAGCGACGCTCGACGATGCGCTTGGCGTGACAGCACCGGGCGCGCATGCGGCGAGCGCGGCCGCGGAACTCGCGACGAGCAGCTGCCGCCGCGACAGCCGATAGGTGTACCCACGCTTTTCGGCAAGCTCGTTCTTTACGAATCCGCCCATTGCACCCCCTCCGCGCAGGTCAGACCGGCGTAAGTATGCCGCCGGTCAGGACTCCCGTTCGAAGAGCGTCGCCAGGCCCTGGCCGACGCCGATACACATCGTCGCGATGCCGTACCGCCCCTGGCGCCTCTCGAGCTCGCGAAGGAGCGTGCCCGCGAGGCGTGCCCCCGACGCCCCGATCGGGTGACCGATGGCGATCGCGCCGCCGTTCGGGTTCGTGCGGTCATCGGGAAGTCCGAGGGCGCGGATGCACGGGATCACCTGCGCCGCGAACGCCTCGTTGAGCTCGATCGCGTCGCACTCTTTCGGCGAGACACCTGTGCGCTCGACGAGCTTTCGAACGGCGGGGATCGGCCCGAGGCCCATGTAATCTGGGTGCACGCCGGCAGACGCGCTCGCGACCACGCGTCCGAGCGCGCGCAGGCCGAGCGATTCCGCCTTCTCGCGCGCTGCGATCAAGAGCGCGACCGCGCCGTCGTTGATACCCGATGAGTTTCCCGCCGTCACGGTGCCGCCCTCTTTGAATGCGGGCTTGAGCTTTCCGAGCTTTTCGATCGTGCTATCGCCGCGCGGGTGCTCGTCCTCGCTTACGAGCTCTTTGCCGTTGTGCACCGGCTGGATCTCGCCGGCAAAGAAGCCGTCTTTTTTCGCACGCGCGTAGCGGTCCTGGCTCCGTGCCGCGTAGCTATCCTGCTCGGCTCGGCCGATATTCTCCTTAAGGGCGACGTTCTCGGCAGTCTCGCCGAGCGAGATCGGGTGATAGCCCATATCGACCATGCGCGGATTCACCAGACGCCATCCGAGGGTCGTGTCGACGAGCACGCGCTCGCCACGCGGGAAAGCCTCGGACGGTTTCAGGGTGACGAGCGGCGCGCGCGTCATGCTCTCGACGCCGCCCGCAATGACGAGATCGGCTTCGCCGGCGCGGATGCGTCGCGCGGCATCGTTGACCGCCTCGAGTCCGCTGCCGCAGAGCCGGTTCACCGTGACGCCCGGCACCGTTTCCGGCAATCCCGCGAGAAGCGAGGCCATGCGGCCGACGTTGCGGTTGTCCTCGCCAGCCTGGTTCGACGCGCCGAACACGACCTCGTCGATCTCGGAATCGCCGACATCGGTGTGCTCGAGGACGGCGCGGATGACGTGCGACGCGAGATCGTCGGGGCGAATCGACGAGAGAGCGCCGCCGTAGCGGCCGAACGGCGTTCGCACGTAGCCGAGGATCACGGCGTCGCGTGGATGTCTACTCACCGGCCCTGCCTGCTCAATCTCTCGGCTTTCGCCGAGGAGACGCGCTCAACGCTGGCGCGGGGGCAGGGGCCCCCGGGCGCGTAGCGACCGCTCCTCACGGCAAAGCCGCTCGTCGCTCGGCTCACCGGCCCTCCATCTTCGCGGGCCGCTTTTCGCTGAACGCCCTCACGCCTTCAGCGTAATCGTGCGTGCGGCCTGCGCGGTCCTGGAGCTCGGCCTCGTGATCGAGGAACTCCGCGAACCCACGCGCCATCGCCGCGTTGAGCCCCTCCTTCGTGAGCGCGAATGCTTCGGTGGCTCCGCGCGCGAGGGTCTGTGCGAGCTCGCGCCACTTCACCGCAAATTCGGCATCGGGCCACACGCGGGTGACGAGGCCGATGCGGAGCGCTTCGTCAGCCGGGACCGGCTCGCCCGTCAGGACCATGTCGATCGCGCGGCCCCAGCCGACCAGGCGTGGGAGGAAGAACGCCGAGCCAGCGTCCGGGACGAGGCCGACGCGACCCCACGCCGGGCGAAAGGTCGCGGACGATGCCGCCACGCGTATGTCGCAGGCGATCGCGACGCCGAGCCCCGCTCCCGCGACCACGCCGTTGACGGCCGCGATTACCGGCTTGCGCATCTCGCGTATCGCCGCGATCGCCGGGTGGTACCGGCGACGGAGCTCGTTGCCGAGGTGCACGTCGCCGCCCTGTTCGATCATCGCCAGCCGATCGGCGAGATCCTGTCCCGCGGAGAAGGCGCGACCCGCGCCGGTGATGACGACCGCACGTATCGCCGGGTCCGCGGCGCAGTCGGCGAGCGACGCGTTCAGGGCTTCGGTGAGCGGCTCGTCGAACGCGTTCAGCACGTCGGGTCGATTGAGTGTGAGAACCGTGACCGCACCATCGCGCTCGACGCGAAGTGGCGAAAGGCTCGTCACTTTCCCTTGAAGGTGGCCTTGCGCTTGTTCACGAACGCGTCGACGCCTTCCTTCTTATCTTCCGTCGCGAAGAGCAGGTAGAACGCCTTCCGCTCGAACTCGAGACCCGCGTCGAGCGTCGAGTTCCACGCGAGGTCGACCGCCTCGGTGGCGAGGCGCGCCGCGATGGGCGGCTTTTCAGCGATGGTGCGCGCGAGCGCCTTCGCGTCGTCGAGCCACGACGCGGCCGGATACACCTGCGCGGCGAGCCCGATGGCTTTCGCCTCGTCCGCTTTGATGCGCCGCCCCGTGAGGATGAGCTCGTTCGCGCGGTACTTCCCCACCGTTCGCGTGAGCCGCTGCGTCCCGCCCGCCCCCGGGATGATCCCGAGGTTGATCTCGGGCTGGCCGAACTGCGCGGTCTCGGAGGCGACGATGATGTCGCAGATCATCGCGAGCTCGCAGCCGCCGCCGAGTGCGTATCCCGACACCGCGGCGATGATCGGCGTGCGGATCCGTCGGATCGCTTCCCATTTCGAGGTGAGGTCCTGCTTGAGCATCGAGATCGGCGTGGCCGTGACGAATGCTTCCTTGATGTCCGCACCCGCCGCGAACGCGCGCTCGTTTCCTGTGAGCACGATGCAACGGATGGCATCGTCGTCATCGAGTGCGGTGAGCTGCTTCACGAGCTCGTCGAGGACCTCTTCGTTTAGCGCATTCAGAACGTCGGGGCGATTGAGCTGCACCGTCGCGATCGGCTCTTCCCTTGTGGTGATGACTGTGTTGGGCATGCTCACCTCCCCGGCCCCGAGAGTGTGCCGCCTCAGAGCGATCGGCGCAGTTCGCGAAA
>JALYLL010000289.1 GCA_030774255.1 Chloroflexota bacterium
CCGCTCATCCCGATCCGCCGGTGGATCTTCCAGCCGTCGATGTCGAGACCGGCCTCCGCGAGCGCACGCTGCCACGCGAAGACGTGGGCGTACACGGTGTCGATGAGGGTTCCGTCGAGATCGAAAATGAGCGCACGCATCGGCTGCCGCAGCCGAGACTACGCCGGCGCCAGGAGTTGACGGCTGCGGAAGGCAGCCGTACGCTGCGTCCTTACATCTGGTCTGACCACCTGACCAGGGCTTTTTATGGGGAGGTGAGCCCCTGACGGTTATCGAGCCGATCCGCCGCATCCGCCTATATCAGGGCATCGTCGAGCAGATCGAAGGTCTGCTCGAGAAGGGCGACCTCCGCCCCGGCGACCAGCTCCCGCCCGAGCGACAGCTCGCCGAACAGTTCCAGGTGTCGCGCGCGTCGGTCCGCGAAGCGCTCCGGACGCTGGAGCTGCTCGGCATCGTCGAGACGCGAGCCGGCGGTGGCACCTTCGTCCGCCAGACCTCGCCCGACGATCTGGCCCGGCCGCTCACCGGCCTCATCTCTCGCGGCCATTCGCTCGCCGACGTCATCGAGTTCCGAGGTCTGATCGAGCCCGCCATCGCGGCGCTCGCCGCCGAGCGCATCACCCAGGCGCAGCTCACCGAGCTCGGGCAGATCTTCGCGGCGCAAGAGCGAAAGGTCGCCACGGGCGAGCCTTATGCCGACGAAGACACCCGCTTCCACGAGCTCATCGGCGAGGCATCGCGAAACGAGCTCCTGACGACGATGCTCGGCGTCGTCTGGGATGTCATGCGCGAATCACGCGAGCAGTGGCTCCAGACGAATCAACGCGCGCACGCATCGCTCGACGCGCATCGCCGCATCCTTTCCGCGCTCGGGGCGCACGATGGCGAGGCCGCGCGGCGCGCGGCGGCGGACCATATCAAGTCGGTCGGCGAAGGCATCCTTCGCCTGATCGGAGGGAGCAAGGCATGACCAAGAACTTGGGGGGCTCCGCCCCCCAGGCCCCGGAACTGCAGGAGACCTCCATAACGGTCGAGGTCGTGTACCGCGGCATCTTCCAAAAGACCCTCGCGCAGCGGATCTGCCGTTCGATCGTGCTCGCGGCGCGCAAGCGGGGACACACCGGCACTGCCTTCGCGCGATACGGCGACTCGCCTGAGCGCAACGGTGTGCCGGCGAAGCAGTTCGCGGTCGTCGCGATCAACGACCTCGAGCTCGAGGCATCGATGGCGAAGTACGAGCCCGCCGTGGTCGACGTCTCGATCGCCGTGGATGACACGCTCGTGAAGGGCGTGGAGTCGTGGGCCTGGTACGGCCGCCAGCCGATCTGGAAGCCCATCCGAAAGGACGGGTTCCTCCTCGTCACCAGCACGAACACGCCGGACGAGGTGCTCGCGCAGACCGACACCGCCCTCCGGCCGTACACGCTCGTCATCGTTCCCGGCGGCGCCTCCTTCGCTGGTCTGTGGGTGTTCAAGGACGATCACACGGACTACCGCTGCTTGGGCGCGCTTGCGAAGGTCTTGCCCGATTGGGTACGCCTCGAGGATGTAAAAGCGCTTATCAAGGAGCAGACAAAGGACGAGGGCGCGGTGCAGTCCGCGCAATACGGGTACGACGGCGCCACGCTCCGCCCGGTCAAGGTGGGCGAGGGCACGAGCGGCCACGAGGTGCTCCAGTTCGAGAAGCCGGGATGGACGACGATGCGCCCGGGCATCGTGGTCGACGCCCGCAAGCCGGGCGAGCGCAACCCGCAGTACAAGAAATACGGCGCCCGCACGCTGCGGCCGGTCGTGAACTTCGATACGTGCATCAAGTGCACGATGTGCTGGCTTGACTGTCCCGACGAGTGCTTCGAGGTCACCCCCGAGGGTCACTACGAGGTCGTGTATCAGGCGTGCATCGGCTGCGGCATCTGCGCGCAGGTCTGCCCCGTCAAGGACTGCATCGTAATGGTCGACGAGCTCAAATTCGAAGACAACGAAGACAAGTGGCAGTTCTGGAAGAAGGACCACGACGGGTACAACAAGTGGTTCGAAACCAAGAGCGGGGTCTCCGCCGACCCGAAAGTGCGGACGCCCGCGGCGCGGCAGGAAGGCTCGGGCAACGCGAACCCATCCGCGAATCCCACATCGGCCGCCGGAGGTGACGACTGATGGCTGTCCAGGTCAGAGAGCGCGAGCACCAGGACATCGAGACCGAGCAGCTCATGAGCGGCTGCGAGGCGATCGCCGAGGCCATCCGCCTCGCTGACGTCGACGTCATGGCGGCTTATCCGATCCGCCCCTACGACGGCGTGATGCAGGCCGCGGCGAAGCTCATCGCAAACGGCAAGATGGACGTCGAGTACATCGTCGCCGACGGCGAGCACAGCCAATTCGAGATCGTGAAGCACGCGTGCGCCGTCGGCTCGCGCGTCTTCGTCGGCAGCTCCGGAGTGGGCTGGTTTTACGCATTCGAGGCGATCGCGGTGACGGCGGGTCTGCGCCTCCCGGTCGTCGCGATCTGCGGCAACCGCGCCCTCGACGACCCGGGCGCGTTCGGCACCGAGCACAACGACTCGCTCGCGGTCCGCGACCTCGGCTGGCTGCTCCCCTGGGCGGAGACCGCGCAGGAGGCCATGGATCTTGCGCTCATGGCGTGGCGCGTCGGCGAGGACAAACGCGTGTCCCTGCCGGTCGCGATCGGACTCGACGGCGCGTTCCTCACCCACTCACAGCAGATCGTGAAGCTCCCGACGCAGGCGGCGGTCGACAAGTTCCTTCCGAAGTTCGATCTGGGCGACCGGCTCCTTCACCCGGACAACCCCATCACGATCGCGCCGCAGGTCGACCAGGACTGGCTCATGGAGATCCGCATGCAAAACGACCAGGCCATGCGGAAGGCGCATGACGTCGTGGCCGAGGCGCACGCGGAGTTCAAGGAGATCTTTGGCCGTGGCGGCGACAGTCCCTTTCTCGACGAGTACATGACCGACGACGC
>JALYLL010000290.1 GCA_030774255.1 Chloroflexota bacterium
ACTGCCAGTTGTTCTGGAACCACTTATAGGAGAGCGGGACCATGTTGCCGAGCATCGGATCGTTCACATAGAAGGTGCTGGCCGCGTCGTCATAGCCGCGGACCACCCGCCAGTGAGCGATGCGCGAAATCGACGGATCCTGCATCCACTGCGTGACCATCGGCGCGAAGCCGTTCGCGACCAAACGGCGGAGCAGGTCGTTCGTTCCGTTGTTCCGCCAGACCGAGCGCAGACCGAAGTTCGCATTCACCCAGCCGTCGACCTTCTGCGGGCCCATGCCCGAGAGGATGTTTGTCCCACGGAGCGGCACTCGCGCGAACTCCTGGGAGACGTCGATCCCGAACGTCGAGAGCGCCATGACCACAGAGGCAGGTCCGCAGTTGTTCAGCGATTGCCACACGTGCTTCATGTCGTCAAAGACCATCGCCGCGGGTGCGGCGTTGGGCTCGGGCGCCGGTACGGCGACCGCGACCGGCTCGGCTGCCGGTGCTGTGAGCGCGACCTGAGCGGCAACCTTCGTCCCGTCGTCCGCGGCCGGTGCGGCCACCGTCTGAGTGGGAGTGGACAAAGAGGGAGCAGCCGCGAAGGCGGCCCCGCTCGCAACGAGCACGAAGCCCACGCCGAGCGCGAGAAGGGCGGCTCGACGTCTCCGCATCGCCTGAAATGGTAGCCCTTGGCCACCGCTTGTTCGGCGATCGTGCGTACCATCGGGTCATGCGACAAGCCACGCTCGCGCGAGGGAGGCTCGCAGAGCACCCGGTCTGGTCGCGAGCACTTGCCCGCGCGGACCTCGCCGGCAGAGTCATTCTTCCGGTCATCGTCGGCAGCGCGGTCGAAGATCGCGAGAAGATCGAGGACGCGCCCTGGCTCGAGCGGCTGTCGCTCACAGAGGTGGTGCGCGAGGCACGCTCTGCCGCGTCGGCCGGAATCGCCGGCCTTCTCCTCTTCGGCATCAGCGACCGCAAGGACGAGCACGGCTTTCTCGCGAGCGAACCCGACCACGTCGTGCCGCGCGCGATCCGCGCCGTGAAGGAAGCTGTGCCGGAGCTCGGCGTCGCGACCGACGTATGCGTCTGCGCTTACACGGCGCACGGTCAGTGCGTTCTCTTCGGCGAGCATGGCGCGGACGTCGCCGGGACACTCGAGCGGCTCGCGGCGATCGCGGAGGTGCATGCCGACGCGGGTGCCGATCTTCTCATCCCGTCCGGGATGCTCGAAGGGACGGTGCACGCGTTGCGCGATGCGCTCGGCCCGCGGCGCTCGGACGTCCCGATCGCCGCGATGGTGAAGCTCGAGAGCTCCCTTTACGTCACGCACCGTGTCGCGGTGAACGCGGTCCCGATATCGGAGCGAGCGGTGCCGCTCATCCCTGCCGACGACGCCGCCGCGGCCGTCGCGCGTGCACGACGCGACATGGCCGATGGAGCCGACGCGATCATCGTCAAGCCCGGCGCCCCCGGCCTCGACATCGTCGCGCGTCTTGCGGCGTTCGCCGACCGGCCGCTGATGTCGTATTTCACGGTCGACGAGCACGCACCCTTCGTGGCCACGACCGAAGGACCGCTTGATCCTGCTGCGGCGGAGCGCGAACATCTCGCCGCCGCGCGACGTGCCGGGGCCAGCCTCGTTATCACCTCGGGTGCCTGGAGCGTCACCGAGTCGTGAGCGGGACCGGCCGCTGAGCCTCGCCGCGCGCCTCGGCTTGTACTCGATGCTTGCCGCCCTGATCGCGGCCAGCTTCACCGTGACCCCCGCCCAACGTGCGCAGGTGAGCGTGCCGCCGACGATCGACAACGAGCCGGCCGCCGCGCGAATCGCGCCCATGTCGCGCGGGCTGGCCCGCGGCCTTCGCGACATCGACGATCTGGAGCTCGCGGTTTCACCCGAAGCGACGCCCGAAGCCACTGCGGCCCCTGCTATCGACGCGGTCCCTGTCCCTCTGCGCGAGGTTCCCGTCGACCCGCAGCCTGAAGCGACCGCCGCCCCAGAACCCGAGCCCGAGCCCCAAGCGACTCCCGCGCCGACGCCACGCCCGACCCCGCGCCCGACCCCGCGCCCCGTTGCCGCGCTTGCAAATTCCACGACCCTCGCCGCTGAGGTCCACATGCTCGATCTCATCAACGCCTCGCGCGCACGCGGGGGCTTGGTGCCTCTCGCGATGGACGTTGGCGTAGCCGCCACGGCACGCGCGCACAGCGCCGCCGAAGCGCAGGTCCGCTACGTCTATCACGACGGACCGGACGGGACCGCGAGCTCGCGCGACGTTCCGGCGTGCGGCACCGGCTGGTACGGCGAGAACACGGGAAAGATCTGGAACGACAACGTGGACGCGCTGCACATCGAGTTCATGAATGAAGCTTGGGAGCCCATCAATCACCGCACCAACATCATGGATCCGGCCTTCCGGCGCGTCGGCGTCGGCGCGGTGAACGGCCCCGACGCGATGTACATGACGATGGTGTTCTGCCGCTAGCACAGCGATGCTCTGATAGCGTTCGCAGTCGATGGAATATCGCAAGGTCACGCTCCCGAACGGGCTTCGGGTCCTCGTTGGCGAGATGCCCGAGACGCGCTCCGTCTCGCTCGCCGTGTACGTCGGCATCGGGTCGCGTATCGAAACGAAGGACGACGCCGGCACGAGCCACTTCCTCGAACACATGGTCTTCAAGGGGAGCGCCAAGCGCCCGACCGCGGCCGACATCAGCCAGGTGATCGAGAGCAAGGGCGGCGTGGTCAACGCATCGACCGACAAGGAAGTCACCGTCTTCTGGTCGCGCGTACCGGCGCGCCATTATCTCGTCGCCCTGGATGTCATCGCCGACTTGATCCGCGCGCCGATGCTCCGCCCGAAAGATGTCGAATCGGAGCGGAACGTGATCGTCGAAGAGCTGCGCATGTATCGCGACCAGCCGCAGGACCGCGTTCACACGCTCGTCGACGAGCTTCTCTATCCACGGCACCCGCTCGGTTGGGAAGTGGCAGGGCGCGAAGAGGTCGTGCTTGGCATGACGGCGGATCGCCTGCGCGAGTTCATGGAGCGTGGCTACGCGCCGTCGCGGACCGTGGTCGCGCTCGCCGGTCCGCTAAACGCGGACGAGGCGATCGCGGCCGTCGACGAGGCCCTCGGGGGTCTCGCTGCCCGTGAGGTGGTGAAGTCGAAGCCGGCCCCAAAGGCTGGAAAGCCGCACCTCAAGCTGCTCGGAAAGCGGGCCGAGCAGACCAACCTCTGCGTCGGTTGGCGGTCCGTTCACACGACGCACGCTGACAAGTACAGCCTCGACATGCTCAACGCTGTCCTCGGTGAGGGGATGTCGAGTCGGCTCTTTCTCGAGCTGCGCGAGAAGCGCGGCCTCGCGTACGACGTGCACAGCTACGGCGCGAACTACGCCGACGCGGGGCATCTGGTGGTGTACGCGGGCTTCGCGCCGCAGAACGGCGCAGAGGTCCTCAAGGCGATCATGCGAGAGGTCGAGCGTCTTCGGGAAGAGGTCGTGCCCGACGCCGAGATCGAGCGCGTGCGCGACTTCGCCAAAGGCCGCCTCGAGCTGCGCCTCGAGGGAACCCAGGGTGTGTCGGGCTGGCTCGCGGGGCAGGAGCTCTTTCTCGGGCGCGTTCGCTCGGTCGAGGAAGTCTCGGCGATCATCGACGGGGTGACGACGGCGGACATGCAGCGCGTGGCGCGCGCGTACCTGCGCCCCGAGCTCGCCTACGTCGCCGCGATCGGACCGCGCGCTTCGCTGGCTGCGATCGCGCCGCCCGTTGCCGACGAGACCCCGGTCGTAATGGCGTCGTGAGCGCCGAGCGCACCCTCGTCGTGCTCAAACCAGACGCGCTGCAGCGGGGCATCGCCTTCGAGATCCTCTCGCG
Organism: Chloroflexota bacterium; assembly: GCA_030774255.1. Taxonomy (GTDB): domain Bacteria; phylum Chloroflexota; class Limnocylindria; order P2-11E; family P2-11E; genus 3-1-20CM-2-70-9. The sequence goes on from JALYLL010000290.1 coordinate 3,868, forward strand.
CTTCGAGAAGCGTGGACTGCGGTTCGCGGCTCTTCGGCTCTTGAAGGTGGACCGCGCGATGGCCGAGAAGCACTACGCCGTGCACAAGGGGAAGTTCTTCTACGACGACCTGGTCGGAGTTATCACGGCCTCGCCCGTCGTGGCGGCCGTCCTCGAGGGTCCGAACGCGATCGCCGTCGTGCGTGCGATGGTGGGCTCGACTCGCCCTCACGAAGCCGCACCCGGTACGATCCGCGGCGATTACGCGCTTGTCGGACTGCGGAACTTGGTACATGCGAGCGATGCCCCGGCGACTGCGGAATCCGAGATCAAGCTGTGGTTTCCGGATGGGGTCGTCGAGTATTCCCGAGATATCGATCGTTGGATGTCGGAAGACAAAGCCCCGAGCTAGCCGAGTAGGCGCAGAGCCGACCGTGGCGGGTGGCACGGCGCAGCGGGTCTCTTACGAAGCGCGGGTGCCCCGGGGCCCCGCCCGCAGCGAACGGCAGGGAGCTGCAAGGCGGGGAGGGTGCGCTGAGGAAGAGGCCCGCGGAGCCGGGACAGGACCCGGAACTGGGCTGCGCGCTAGAGAGGGCGCAGCGCCCTCAGGAACTCATCGGCGAACGAGGCGATCGGGCGTAGGAATCCTTCTGGCTGGATCCCTCCTATTAGAAGAGCGACGAAGATCACGGCTCCGATGATCCCGGCGATCGGTCGCGGCTCGATCACCCAGCGGTCGACGCCCTGACCGAACAACGCGATCACCGCGCGCAGCTGGCCGACGATCAGAAGCAGGGTGGCGACCACGAGGGCCGCGCCGGTCAGCGGAGCGAACTGGTACGCGATGAGCTCCATGAAGAAGCGGCCCGGGAATCCGAGGAGCGGCGGCGCAC
>JALYLL010000291.1 GCA_030774255.1 Chloroflexota bacterium
AGATAGATGCCCTCGCGCAACTCCTCCATGGCGGTGAGGTGCTCGACCCAGTGCGTGTCGATCGTGCGGAGGAGCACCCATCGTTCGACGGCGCGGGTCAGCTCCTCGCCGAGGTCCTTCTCGCGCGTCTCGTACGTCTCCTCGACGATCTGCGCGACGCGATCGCGCAGCTCGTTCTGATTGCGGAGCTCGCCGAAGCTCGTTGCGGTGAGATCCGGGCGGTTGAGCATCGGCCCGAGCCCTGCGGCGAGCTTGTCGAGGTCCCAGTCCTCCGGATCCGGCGTCGCTGCCGCTGTATCGACGAGACCGTCCGCCTCCTGCCGCAGGAATTCGAGAACGGTCTCGCGGACGTCGCCCTTTTCGAGGATGAGCCGCCGCTGGCCATAAATGACATTGCGCTGATTGTTGAGAACGTCGTCGAACTCGAGCGCGCGCTTGCGGATGTCGAAGTTGCGTCCCTCGACCTTGATCTGCGCCTGCGTGATCGCGCCGGTGACCATGCCCGACTCGATCGGGGTCGAGTCGTCGAACCCGAGCCGCGCCATGAGCCCGGCCACGCGCTCGGAGGCGAAGATGCGGATCAGGTCGTCCTCGAGTGAGCTGAAGAACCGCGAGCTCCCGGGATCGCCCTGGCGTCCGGAGCGGCCGCGGAGCTGGTTATCGATGCGCCGCGCTTCGTGGCGCTCCGTGCCGATGACGTGCAGTCCGCCGACGTCGGTGATCCCCTCGCCGAGCAGGATGTCGACACCGCGGCCGGCCATGTTCGTCGAAAGCGTCACGGCGCCGCGCTGGCCGGCTTCGGCGATGATCAGCGCCTCGCGCTCGTGGTTCTTCGCGTTCAGGACCTCATGCTTGATCCCGTGCCGGCCGAGCTGCTCCGAGAGCCGTTCGCTCTTCTCGACGCTCGTCGTGCCGATGAGCACGGGCTGCCCCGCCACGTTCCGCTCCTTGACCTCGGCCACAACCGCGTCCCACTTTCCCTGCTCGGTCTTGTAAACGAGGTCAGAGTTGTCCTTGCGGACCATCGGCTTGTTCGTGGGGATCTGCGTGACCTCGAGCTTGTAGACCTTGAACAGCTCCTCCGCCTCGGTCGCCGCCGTACCGGTCATGCCCGCGAGCTTCGTGTACATGCGGAAGTAGTTCTGGATCGTGATCGTCGCGAACGTCCGCGTCTCTCGCTGGATCTTGAGGTTTTCCTTCGCCTCGACTGCCTGGTGTAGTCCGTCGCTCCAGCGCCGGCCCGGCATGAGTCGCCCGGTGAACTCGTCAACGATGATGACCTCGCCGTCCTTGACGACGTACTCCTTGTCCTTCCGATAGAGGGCTTTCGCTTTCACAGCGTTGTCGAGGTAATGGACGGCGGTGACGTCACCCTCGTACATGTTCTTCACGTGGAGGAGCTTCTCCGCGCGCGCGATGCCGTCCTCAGTGAGCACGACCGCGTGGTGCTTCTCCTCGAGGACGTAGTCGGTCTCCGGCTGCAGCTGGGCCGCGACGCGCGCGAACGTGTAATACGTCTCGGTCGCGTCTTCGGCCGGCGAGCTGATGATGAGCGGCGTCCGCGCCTCGTCGATGAGGATCGAGTCGGCCTCGTCGACGATGCCGTAGTGCAGTCCCCGCCGCTGGACTTGGTCGTTCAGGTCCATCGCCATGTTGTCACGGAGGTAGTCGAAGCCGAATTCGCTGTTCTGCCCGTACGTGATGTCCGCCTCGTACGCTTCGCGGCGGCTGACGTCGCGCCAGTGGCGGTGCCGCGGGTCGACCGCCTCGAGCTCGACGGTCGTGTCGTAGATCGCGCTCTTGTCGTGAGCGATGTACGCGACGCTCGCCCCGAGCGCCTGGTAGATGGGTGCCATCCATCCGGCGCCGGTCTTGGCGAGATAGTCGTTCGTCGTGATGAGGTGGGCGCCCTTCCCCTCGAGCGCGTTCGCATAGAGCGCGAGCGATGCGACGAGCGTCTTGCCCTCGCCCGTCCGCATCTCGGCGATGTGGCCCTTATGGAGCGCGAGGCCACCCATGAGCTGCACGTCGAAATGCCGCTGCTTCAGGGTGCGCTTCGCGGCCTCGCGCACCGACGCGAAGACCTCGGGAAGGATGTCGTCGAGCGTCTCGCCCTTCGCGAGTCGCTCGCGGAACCGCACCGTGCTCTCGGCGAGCTCGGCGTCGCTCCGTTTTTGGATCTCGGGCTCGAGCTGGTTGATGCGCGCGGCGATCTTGCGAAGCTTGCGAAGCTCGCCTTCGTTCGAGTCGAACAACCCGCCGATGAAGCTCACGGGACTGCGAGTTGCGATGGCTAGGTGGGCAGCGGCAGCTGCAACCCGGGCGGGTTGAAGAGCGCACCGACGGACTCGCCCTCGTGGATGCGCCGGATTGCCTCAGCGAAGAGTGGCGCGACGGTGAGGGCCTCGATCTTCCCGGTGTTCAGCGCGGATGGGCGGAGCGGCACCGTATCGGTGGTGATGAGCTTTTCGATCCCGGTGTCCATGAGCTTCTCAGCTGCGTTGCCCGACAGGAGCGCGTGGGTGCAGCCCACGTAGATCTCGTTGACGCCCCGCTCCTGCAGGATGCGGACGGTGTTGATGATGGTGGTGCCCGTGTCGATCTCGTCGTCGATGATGATCGCGCGCTGCTTGTCAATGTCTCCGATGACCGCGACGACCTCGCTCCGTCCGCTGTTGTCGCGGTGCGTCTTCTGCATGAAGACGAGCGGGATCTGCAGGGACTCCGCGATGCGACGAGCGGCGTTGGCGTAGCCCAGATCGGGAACGACAAGCGCGACGCCGTTCGGGTCCTTCTCGACGATCGAGCGGAAAGCCTCGACAAGCAGGTTGCGCGCGGAGAGCTCGTCGCCCGGGATCGAGAAGAACCCTTGGATCTGCATCTGGTGCATATCCATCGTGAGGAAGCGGTCCGCGCCAGCGACCCCGATGAGGTCGGCGAGCAGGCGCGCCGTGATCGGCACGCGAGGCTGGTCCTTCTTGTCGCTCCGGCCGTACGCGTAGTACGGCATGACCGCGGTGATGCGGCCAGCCGAAGCGCGCTTGAAGGCGTCGAGCATGATCAAAAGCTCCATGATCGCGTCGCTGACCGACGGACCGACGAGCGACTGCACGATATATACGTCGTGCTCGCGCGCGTTCTCGTTGATCTTGACGAAGATGTTGTCGTTGGCAAATTTCGTGACGTCGGCGTCGCCGAGCGGGACCTCCAGGTGGGCGGCGATGTCTCTCGCGAACTTGGGGTGGGCGTTTCCGGTGTAGACGGACAGTCCTCGGAACACGGCTCCCCTCCTGCCGCGGATAGCAGGTCGTCCTGCATGAAAAGTATACGGGCGCTAGCCTCCGATTCGTGACCATCGCGACGGGCCATCGGCTGCGCTGGACCCTGGTCTGGGCGCTCGTCGTCGCGTGGTTCGTGGCACAGGCCGCCAACATCGGCGGCAACGCCGCGCACCTGGTACTGCTGGTCGCAATCGGCGTCTTGGTGTACGAGCTGCTCGCGGAGGACGCCCCCGCCACCTGACGCCGGCTATCTCGGGGCGAGGCGACTCCCGGCCATGAACCGCCCCCGGTCGAGGGCGGCGCCCGCGATCATTGCGTCCGTCTTGTCCAGCGGCTTGATCTCGAAGTGCGTGTCGGTACCAACGGAGAAGAGCGCGCCCGCTCGTGCGGCGCGCATCAGGAATTCCCGGTGCGGCACGCCGTAGCTCTCGTTGATCTCGATCGCGATCCGACCCTTGACGCATAAATCGATAAGTCGCTCCTGCCATTCCTCCGGATAGACGCGCTCGGGATCTCCGAGCGCCTGAAGAGCAGAGAACGTGGGGTGGCCGAGGATGTCGATGCGATCGCGGTCAATACCCTCGGCGACAACCTCGAGCGTGCGCTCGAGTATTCGTTTCTGCAGCTCGGGATCGGCGAAGCGCTCTCGTTCCTTCCAGCTTTTGATTCGGCCCTTCACGAACGCACCCGCGTCGTCGTACTTGATGCGCTTGCCATCGAGCTCGATCTGATGGATCGCACCGATCATGTAGGCCAGCGATTCACGTGTTCCCGCACCCAGCGGCGGCGCGACCCCGAGGTCGTACTCGAGACCCACGCGCAGACCGAGCCGCGATGCCTCGTCGATGTAGCGCTTCACGGCATCTTCGTTCGGAAGCTTGTCGCGCCAGGGGTAATGGTCGGACACGCCATGCGGCCGCACCGCGACGCTTTTCGCGCGGTCCGCGAGAGAGACCGTGCCATCGGAGCGGTCGCTGTGGACGTGGTGGTCGAAGAGCGCGCTCAAACCTCGGGGTGTCCTGCCCACGCGGCCTCGACCATTGTCCAGAGCACACCAGAGACGAGGGTGTGTCCTCCCAGGAGAAGGGGGAACGGCGCCTCGCGCGCGGCCTGGGTGAACTCGCGGAGCGGCTTCGACTGGATCCGTTCGGCCATGAAGAGATACGAGGCGAAGCGCTCCGCCGCTCCGGGGCGCCAGCCGAGGTGCGCGAAGAGAACGAGCGTGTCGAAGAGCATGCCGTCGCAGAGCTCCTGCATACGGGCGAAGAACTCCTGCGGACCGATCTTCTCGTAAAGGAAACCGAGGGCGCTGCGCGCTTCGCCGGACGTATCGCGTCCGGCCGCCTGCATGCCGCGCTCTTCCGCCAGCATGCGCACGCGACACGCCGTCTGCGTCTCGATGAAGGTCCAGACCGGCGCGCCGACGCGCCCTGCGACGAGCAGCTCCTTGTCGGGTGTCGTCACCAGGCGCATGAGCGCCTCGATGCGGTCGCCGAGGATCTCCTGCCATGCCGGAAGCGAGCGGAGCTCGGGCGGGCACTTCGGGTGCCGCGCAAGGAGCGCGGCGTCGGTCGGCGTATCGACGTCCAGGAGCGTCGCCGCCGACTTCGCGAGCTGACGCGAGGAGAGCCCGGCCTGCTGATGAAGGCGGCGCGGCAACGGGTTGTCGGTGGCCGGCAGATCGATCGCGTCGAGCGCCGACGCCGGCGTGAACGCGACCAGGTCCGCCGAGTACGAGTTGTTCGAGAGAACGACGGCCTCGCTCGACTCGAGATCCTCGCGCAGCGCGCGCAGCTCACTCGTTTCCAGCAGCGCGCCCGCCCCCGCGCCGATCGTGCAGACCCGGTCGAGCTTCTTCTCGTGGACGATCCGGGAAAGCTCTTGACCGAAATGGAACGGCTCGGTGCGCACGGGAAGGATCGCCGCGCCTTTGCCGCGGAAGACCGCCGCCGCCTCGTCGTCGTTCGTGACCGCGTAAAGGCGGTTGAATCCGGCGTCCGCGGCACGCCCAAGCACGACGCCGCCGATGGCGAGCTTCACGGTGTCCAGCTGTCGCTCGATGTCGCTCGAGCCCCCGCGCCCGAAGAAGATCAGAAACGCGCTCACACCTGCGACGCTAGCTCACTCCCGCGATACGCACGCAGCTCGAGCCGCACGAGCAAGAGGAGCACGAGCGCACTCAGAGCGGCGCCGGCGATGACGCGCTCGTCCGCCGTCGGCACGAGCCGCAGCACGGCCAGCCACTGCGGATCGCTCCAGTTGAAGAGCTTCGACGGGTCGTCGTTCACGTTCACCGGGAACGTGTCCCACGACTTGTCGTAGAGGAAGGCGGCGGCCTGGAAAAGCACGAACGACCATGCCGCCATCAGGGCGAAGACCACCCGCGCGAGCCGCGATCCCAGCATGCCCACGGACGTCCCCCACGCCAGCGCGGCGAAGAGGATGGGCGCGAAGTCATCGAGGAACCGCGAGCCGAAGACCCGGCCTCCCCACCACTCCGAGTACATCGCGTACAGCACGAGTGCGACGATCCAGGCGAGCGACAGACCGCGCAGCCGCCCCGCGACCTCACCCGGCCATCGCCACGCCTTGAGAAGGGCGACGAACGCGAAGAGGACGTATGGCGTGTACACAAGCAGGCCGCGCGATGGAGAAGCGAGCAGGCCGTAGAGCCCGGTCTGGATAGGCGTGGCGAACGTCTTGATCCCGTAGCCCTGCTCGAGCGGCGACCCAAAGGCGAGATCGTTGTAGGCGAGGAGCGGGGCGATGCCGATGGCCGCTCCCACCAACATCGCAAGGAGGCGACTCGGCCGGAAGCCATGAAGGCCGAGCGCGACGAAGGCAGTGGTCTGGCGCACCACGGCGCCGAGGCCCAGCACCACGCCGGCCGCGAAGTCGCGCGACAGCGGCACAGTCTCTTCGCGCAGGACGAGCCACAGCGCGGACGAGACGGCGAGGTGCACCCCCGAGTGCTGCCAGAGCGCCTGGCTGGCGACGGTCCGGACGCTCGTGGCGAGGAAATAGAGAAGCACGAGCACGAGCGACCAGCGCGGCGTCGCGAAGCGACGCATCACCGACCAGAGAATCAGTGTCGCGAGGATCTCGACGATCGCGGCGACGACGTGACCGCCGTGCACGAGTAGTCCGAGGTCGAGCGGGTTCGCTCCGGTGAGGACGAACGGCGCGAAGAAAGGCAGAGCGAGTATTCCCATGCCCGGGGGAAAGACCGAGCACACGTGATCGTTCGGGCCGGGTGCCGGCGGACCGCCGACGCTGCGCTTTGCCTTCGGGGCCGCGGTCGCCGTCGAGACCCCGCAGGCTCGGAAGAAGTACGCCTCGCGGTCGAGCGTCGCCGCAGGAGCTCTCGTATTGGAGGGTACGGTGAACTCGTCGTAGTCGACGTCGTGCTCCTTGATCACGGTCCACGCGAAGAGCGCGTTCGGGAGCACGTCCGGCGACCACAGGCCGGGTGCTTCCGCGCCCGGCGTTTGCTCAGGTCGAATGTCGTTCAGGTTCGCGAACGCGAGCACGAACAGGAGAAGGCCGCGCACCAGCCAACGCGAGCGCGTCATTCTTCGACGGCCACGACGTACGCCCGCACCGCGCGCGCTCCGGCGGCGCGTGCCGCGACGGCCGCGTCGGTGAGGGTCGCGCCGGTCGTCGCGACGTCGTCGACGAGCGCGACACGTAGCCCACGCAGCGAGCCGGCCTCCGCGACGAACGCTCCGCGAATGTTCGCGGCCCGCGCCACCCGATCGAGCTCGACCTGCGGGCGGCCTCCCCGAATGCGGTGCAACGCCGGACGGAGCGGCAGCCCGGTGTGGGCCGCGATGGCATGAGCGAGGAGGGCGGCCTGGTCATAGCCACGCGCCGCGGCTCGCGACCGATGAAGCGGCACCGGAACGACCGCGTCGACGGTCGTGCCGCGCGCGAGGTCGCGGGCGAGTTCCAGCGCGACGAGCGCCCCCAGGTCCTGGGCCAAGCCCGGCTCGCCGCCGTACTTCAGACGGCGGACCGCGGCCCGAAGCGGACCGGCATGCGCGCCCGCCGCGCGGACCGCAAGGCGGCCCTCGTGGACGACAGGCTCGCACTGGACGCGGCAGGGAACGCAGAACCAGCTCCCGGGTGCACCGCAGCCGGCACAGCGCGGCGCCAACAGGAC
>JALYLL010000292.1 GCA_030774255.1 Chloroflexota bacterium
CGAGAGCAATGGGCCGTGCGGCTTATGGACATCGACGACCGCGTCGCCGTCCACGTGAAGACGCTGCAGGAGCGCGGCATGAAGAGCCCGTATCTGCGCGCCGTCATCGTCGCCCGCTGCAATCCCGTCCGCTGGATTCCGTCGAAGAAAGGTGAAGCACCGCCGATGACGATGGCGGAGATGCTGACACGCATGACCGCGAACATCCGTAAGTTCGACCCATCGAAAGTGAGACCGCAGGATCTCGCGATCGTCGCCGCGGTGGCGCCAGAAGAAGGGTAACTACTAAGCGAGGCGTTGATGGTGGGCGTTGCGGGTGGCACGGGGGAGCGGGTTGTGCGCAAGCCGTATGGCCGGCCGCGTCGCTAGCGAAGGATCCCAAGTGCTGGGGAGCGGACCGGTAGGCGAGCGCGCGACCCCGACCCCGGGACAGGACCCGCAACGCTGATCGTCAGCGGCCGAGCGCTAGTCCCGCCGCGGCGCCGATCGCGATCACGATCGCTGGATGCAATGTCCCTCGATAAGTCAGGACTGTCGCGATCGCGGCCAGTGCGAGCTGCCACCAACTCGGCTGTCCCGTCGCTGAAATGATCCCGATCCCTGTTGCGACCAGGAGGCCCGCGGTCGCGAAGGCGACGCCGCGCACCAGTCCCGCCACGGACGCCGTCAGTAGCCAACGGCGCGCGAGGGCGGTGATCGGAACAATGACCAGCGGCGGGATCGACGCTGCGAGCAGCGCGACCGCTGCGCCGACCACCCCGCCAACGAGATAGCCGAGGCTGACGATGTAGAGGCCGTTCGGGCCGGTCGAGATCCGACCGATCGCGATCGCCTGAACGACCTGGTCGTCGGTCGCGATCCCCGGCGCGACGAGGTCCGCACGCAAAAGCGGCAATGACGAGAGCCCGCCGAGCGATAGCGCGGATGCCTTGAGGAACACGCCGAATAGCGCGAGCGCGTCCATCAGCCGACCGAGGTCTCGCGCGATGTCGGTCGCTCTCGGCCGAGCGCGACCGCGCCGATCAACGCGCCCGCTCCGATCGCGGCGAGCGTCGGCACCCCGAGGAGCGTGGCGGCCACGACGAAGCCGATCGAAACGGCGACATCGATGGCGAAGTGCGCGCGGCCGTGCCGCGCCGACGCGCGGACCAGGAGAGCCGCTGTCGCGATCGTCATACCTCCGGTCACCGGCGCGACACCGGCGAGCGCCGCCCGAGCGATCGGCGACGCGGCGATCACGCCATACGCGGCGGTAAGCGCGACGGTGATAGCGGCGGCGGGAATCATCATTCCGGCGACCGCGGCGACGACCCCGCGCCATCCGGCCGCGCGACGTCCGATAAGTCCCGCGAGCGCTACGAGGTGGATACCGGGAGAGAGCTGCGACAGCGCCCAGGCTTCACCGAATTCGCGTGCGCTCATCCATCGCTCGCGATCGACGGCGAGGCGTCGAATCAGTAGCAAAGTACTAGTACCGCCGCCCACAGATTGCGTTCCCACCGCGACCCATGAACGGGTCAACCTTGCCAGCATGGCCGTTAACCTAGCGGTGATGGATGTGGTGGGTCGCCAGGAAGCTCCTGTCTTCACCTGGAATCCCGTCGAGCAGATGTGGGTCCAGGAACGTGGCGGCGCGGCTAAACCGCCGCCGTCGCCTCACGACATCCACGCGATCCAAACGTGGTTCCTCGACGCCGAAGACAACGAGTGGATTCAGACCGTGCTCGGCCCGATGGGCCGTCAGCTCGCGGCGCAGTGGCGAGGCGCCTACCGCGTCCCGGACGCCGCGATCGTTCGGGAGGCCAAGAGCAAAAAGAAGCGGAGCCCGCTGCCGATCCTCGTCGGTGCCGTGGTCCTCATCGCGCTGATCGGCGGGGTCGCCGTCGCGGCGCCCGGCCTGATGAATCCGAGCGCAAGCCCTGCCCCGTCGGCTCCGATCGCGGTGAGCAATGTCCCGGCAGCAAGCACAGCGGCCGAGCCGAGCCCCGAACCGACACCGGAGCCCACGCCCGAACCGACGGCGGCGCCGGCCACTCCCGTCCCGGCGACGCCGCGTCCGAAGCCGGTGGGACCGTCGTACACGCTGAAGAACGGAACGGTCGTGACCTACACGGGTCCGGTCACGGCGGTGCGCAACTCGACGCTTCCGGCATCGTTCACTGTGACACTCGCAAACGGACGGCCCGGCTCAGGCTCGTTCGGCATCTTCCTGAACGACCCCGTGACCGTCTCAAACCGTCGCGCGGTCAATGGAACCCTCGATGGCAACGGTCGCATCCTGCTGCAGATCCCGACGAACGTGCAGCCCGGGGTCTACCAGCTGCTCTTCTCGTACGGCGGCGAGACCGCTCAGATCACGACGGTGGCCGTTCGCTAGACGCTTCCTAGGCGCGCACCGTGACGATCCAGAAGACGCCGAAGTCCTCCATCCACTGCGCGCCTTCGACGAGCGGGCGGATGGCGAGGCGATATGTCCCTGGGGCCGAGGGAGCCACGATGCTGAACTGGAACCACGCGACCTGGTTCGGCCCGACCCACTGGGCGGGCTGCGCGGCGACGCGATTGAACCGGGGCCAGCCGGTGTTGGGCGATCCGGCCCCGCCGTCCCCGCCGAGCATCGAGGCGCGGTCCTGGCCGGGCTCGGGGTTCCACGTTCCGAGATACGCGACCTGCCCCATCGTGTCGGCGAGCCAGCCGCGAGTACCGCTGTTGTAGTAGGCGACGACCGCCGTCGCGTTCTGACCAGGGCACAACGTTGAATAGCCACTCTGTCCGTACCAGGACGCATGGAAACCGGCGAGGCCCGATGCGACCTTCGCGGGAGCCGCGATGCCGGGACCGTCGGTTCGCTGGCAGGTCGTTGGCGACGGCGGTGGTGAAGGCGTCGGTGAAGGCGTCGGCGAGCCTGATGCAGTTGGAGTGACCGCGCCGAGGAGGCTCACCACACCCGCCACGATCGTCGCCTGACCGAGCACACCACCGGTGACGCGCGGTGAATCGGTCGTCACGCGGTAGGTGCCGATCGGAAGATCGACAAAGCCGAACCAGCCGCTCCCGTCAGTGGTGGTCGTCCGAAGTACGGCGCCCGAGACCGGCTCGACCAGATGCAGCGCCGTGCCGGTGAGCAGCGTGCCGTTCGTCGCGACCGCGGTGCCGCGCAGGTGGCCGAAGATCGGCTGGGACTTCCACGTCATCGCGGGCACCGCCGGAGCGTCGGCAAACACCGGCGTTCCCGTGTCGTATTGCGAAGGCTGCGTCAATGCTTTGATGAGCTCGGCGCGGCCTAGGGCGCCGCTTCGCGTGCCCGCATCGGTCAACGCGTCAGGCGTCCGGTACGAGTAGCCGATCCACCCGATCGCGTGATTCCCCGCCGCGCTCGGAGTGAGTGCGCGACGCACCTGGCTCACGCTCGAGGCGATGTCGTTCAAGTAGAGCGCCGATCCGATGACCACGGAGCGGCGGTACTGGTTGTCCTTCGCGAATTCGTTCCACTCGTCATACATCTGATGCTGGGTCGCGAGGGAGTCGCGCTTGTAGTTCATGAGCATGGCGGTGTCGAGGATTCCCTCGCGAAGCCATCCGCGCCAGTCCTGCAGCTGCTCGGCGTACGCACGCGTGTTCTCCCAGCTGCCGGTGGTCTGCGGTCCGTACCCGTACGTGATCACGTCCGCCGACACGCGGATGCGCGGCTTGAGCGCAGTCGAGTCCAGATAGATCCGTCGCACGATTCCGGTCACCTGATCGCGGCGCCACTGCGTCCACTGCGGATCCGTGTTCGACGGGGTGTCGCTGCGACCAGTCTCCGCACGGAAGCGCGCGAGCGCCGTGGCGTTGTACCCCCAGGAAGGGACGAGCGAACCAAGGTTGCCGTCGGGATACCGGATCCGATCGAGGTTGATGCCGTCGACGTCGTAGTTGCGGACGATGTTCGTGGCGGCGTTCGCGACCCATGCCGCAGCATCGGGGTGGCCGGGATCGAGCATCCAGTCGTCGTTCAGCTTCGAGACCCCATCCGAGCGCGTCATGATCCAGTTGTCGCGTCCCGACGCCGCGGGTCCGTGCAGGTTGAAGATGTGATTGGGGTCCTTCGGCGGCGTAGTGCTGTTCCACATCGCGTTCACGATCACCCAGGCGTGCACCTCGACGCCCTGCGCGTGGGCCGTGTTGATGAGCGACTGCAGCGGGTCGAATCCGGGAGCGACCGACTCATTTACCGGGAGCCCTGAGCGAAGGCAGAAGCAATCGCCGCGGCGTACCACCTGGGCCACGATCGCGTTCGCGTGCGCGGCCTTCGTCGCCGCGACGAGCGCGTCGATCTCCGATTGGTTGTTGATACCTTCGCCGAACGCATCCGCCCAGAACGCGCGGAACTGGCCGGCCGTCGCGGCCTGGCCGAGCGGAGAGACCTCCGCAGGGAAGGTTGCGAACAAGCTGGCCACGTACCAAAGGACGGCCGCAAGCGTGGTGAGCTTCAGAGTTTTCCCTTCCTCGACGCGTGTAACGGTTTGCTAACGACAAGTCTTCGTGCGGCCTTGGATCGAGTCAAGCGAGCGAGCATGCGATACGACACGGAGGAACGGTCGTACGGTCCCTGTCAGTACCTTGTCAGTACCTTCGGACGATCGTGCTGGCCCGATCTCACTCTTGTCGGGGTGGCAGACGCACGCCCGAGCGTATCGTTCCGCGCCGTGGACGCCGAAGCGGTCGCGCGCGTCCTCGCTGGCGTCCCCGTCTTCAGTGCGCTGAGCGACGCCGAGCGAACGGAATTGGTCACTCGTCTTCGCCCACGACGGTTCTCACGGGATGAGGTCGTGTTCCATCGCGACGATTCGGGAGGCCACCTCTACGTGATCCTTTCGGGAGCGGTGAAGGTAGCCATCCCCGACGAGGAAGGCCACGAGGTCGTGGTCGCCGTCGAACGGGACGGCGCGGTGTTCGGAGAGCTCGCGCTCTTCGACGACGCGCCGCGCTCGGCGACGGTGACCGCGCTCGACGAGACCCAGGTCGTGACACTGGCGCGTGAGGACTTCCTTCGCGTGCTGGAACGAAGCCCGAGGGCGACGCGCGCGATCCTCCAGCTGCTCGCGCGCACCGTCCGGCGCGCGTCCGGGCGGATCGAGGACCTGGTGTTCCTCGACGTCCCGGGACGGGTGGCGAAGTGCCTGCTCGACCTCGCGACGGCACACGCACGCACGGACATCGAGCTCACCCAGGACGACCTCGCGGCGTTCGTCGGGGCCACCCGGGTATCGGTGAACCGGGCCCTGGCGGACCTCGAGGCGCAGGGCGCGATCGCGGTCGGGCGCCGTCACATCGCGGTCAAAGAGCCCGCGCTTCTGCGCAAACACGTCCGCTATTAGGGGCCTCCTAGACTCTCTCGTTCGTGAAGGTCGAAGAGCTCCGCAGGATGGCGGGGTCGCTCGCCGACGTGCTTCCAATCGAGATCCTTCCGGAGATCGATCGCGAGGAGCTCGCTCGGAACATGACGCTCCGGAAGTTCAAGCAGGACGAGACCGTCTACCACCAGGGAGATCCCGCTGCGCACTGGTTCGTCGTCTTCGAGGGACTCGTCAAGGTGTTGCTCCTCGACGAGAACGGACGCGAGCTCCTGATATCCCTGCATTCCCGCGGTGAGTTCTTCGGCGAGCTCGTCATCTTCGAGGACAAGGTCCCGCGCGATGGCACGGCCGTCTGTGTGGTCCCGACGAGCGTCTTCCAGATCGACCGCGACGGTTCGCTCGCCGTGCTGAAACGCAACGAGGACGCGCGCAGGCACATGTTCGAGCGGCTCTCGCGGAACATCCGCAAGCTCGAGGGTCAGGTCGAAGACTTCGCCTTTCTCGACGTGACCAGCCGCCTTGCCAAGTACCTCGTCGAGGTCGCGCGCCTCGGCCGACCGCTTCCGCTGACGCAGGATGACCTCGCGTCTGCGATCGGGTCCACCCGTATGACGGTGAACAAGCTCCTTGCGGACTTCGAACGTCGCGGCTTCATCAATGTCGAGCGTCGGAATGTTCGCGTTCTCGACGAGAAGTCGCTTCTCCGGGAGATCCGCGTCTAGAAGAGATTGGTGAGCCACCGCATGCGTTTGCGCGCCGGCTCGGGTGCGCGCTCGGAAGGCTCGAGCCTCGCGAGGTCGTCGTGCAACGCGAGGGCGAGCGTCCGTGTCGCTTCTTTCGTCGGCGCACCCTTTGGCACGAGGCGCGGCGTCCCCGCGATCGTGGCCAGCTCTTTTCGCAAGTACAGCTCGGCCGTTCCCGAAAGCCAGACCGGGAGGATCGGCGACCCCGACCGGAGCGCGAGGTAACCGACGCCCCGCGCGAACGGGCCGAGCGATGACTCCACGCGCGAGACTCGCCCCTCCGCGAACACCACGACGATCTCGCCGCGGTCGAGCGCCTTCAGGGTCGCCGCGATGGCGGCGCGGTCGGCGGTCGTCGAGGTGCGCTCGATCGGGATCACGATCCCGACGGAACGCAGCACCGCGCGCCACCACCACACCTTGCCGGTCCCCTCGCGATCGCCGAGAAGCCGCACGACCGCCATCAGCGGAAACGCCGCCGCGATCAGGAATCCGTCCGCCCAGCCCTGGTGGTTCGCGACGACCAGGAGCGGCCCCTGGCCTGGCAGCGTTCCGTAATGACGAACGCGGAAGATCGCCCCGAAAAGACCGCGAACGATGAGACGGGCGAACCGCGAACGCACCCGGTAAGCCTGAGCCATTCGCGCAAGAGGCGTGGGTCGGCGGGCCTACCCCGCGACCGTGCCGCCCGGCACGTCTAGGAACCGAACGAAGTCAGTGCGAGGCCGGCGAGCGCCGCGAACATCGCGACGGTGACGAGGCTCTCGCGCGACCTCTTCGGCGCGCGTCACGCGCGGAGTGTTTTCGGAAGACCCTGCCGGCGCTGCCAAAAGTCGGACCAGGGGTCGTCACCAGCCATTCGTTTCTCAAACGTACGCACGTTGAATGCTGCGGGATCGAGGCGCGGGGAGACCTCGTCCCACGCGAGCGGCATGGAGACCGGCGCATGTGGCCTGTTCCTCACGCTGTAGGGCGGGACGATCGTCTGGCCGTACGCGTTGCGCATCGCGTCGGCGAACACGCGCCCACCCCGTTTCGCCTTCGAGAACTCCACCGTTACGAGCTTCGGCTCGCGCCGCACGAGCTCTTCACCGATCGCCACGGCGACCGCGGTCGCTTCCTGTTGCGTCACGCCCGCACGCAACGGTGCGAAGACGTGGAGGCCCTTGCTCCCGGAGGTCTTCGGGTACGAGACGACCTTGGCCTCGTCGAGCACCTTCCGGAGCGCCAGCCCGGCATTGGCCGCATCGGCGAACGACTCAGGCGGATCCATGTCGAACGCAAGCCAGTCGACCTCGTGGATCTTTTTCGCGCGAGAGGTCATCACGTGGATCGCGATGCACCCGAGGTTCACCATGCCGACCAGCGTGGCCCGCGAGCCGCCGACGATGTAGCGCACGTCCTTGCCCGTGCTCGCCGCCTTAACGACCAATCGCGGTCCCGCCGGTTGCCAATGTTCGGGGAAATCCTTGCGATAGAAACAAGGACCGAGCACGCCGTCGGGGCAGCGCTCGGCGGTCAGCGGCCGATCGCGCATCCACGGCGAGACATGCGACCAGATACCGTCGTAGAAGCGCGCGATGTCGGACTTCGTGATCCCCTCGTCGGGCCACCACACCTTGTTCGGATTGCTGATCGCTACGCCCGCGACCTTGACCGTCTCAGCGCTCACGATCGCTCCACGTGCACTCGCGCGGCGATTTGTCGGTGCGGAGTCCGAGGAACGCCGGCTGACGGAGCTTCCCGTCGGCGGTCCACTCCGCGTAGACGAGCTGCGCGACGAGATTCGGACGCACCCATGTGGCGTCGGGCATTCGCGGCGCCGGATCGAATGGCGGCGTGTCCGTGCGCAGCGGCGTGAGCTTTCGCGCGAGCATGTCGAGCGTCTCTTCGGTGAACCCGGTCCCGACCTTCCCGACGTAGCGCAGCTTCTCCCTGTCGTACAGACCGACGAGGAGCGCGCCGAGATGCCGCCGCCCACCTTTCGGCGCGGTGTAGCCGCCGACCACGAACTCTGATTCCTTCCGGACCTTCACCTTGCGCCAGAGTGGCGACCTCACGCCCGGCTGGTACAGAGAGCGCTCGTCCTTCGCGATGATCCCTTCCCACCCGCGGCGTTTGGCTTCGCGGTACGCCGCCTGTCCATCCCGCACGAGGCGGCGCGAGACGAAGAGCGGAGCACTCCGACCGCCGAGGAGGCGCTCGAGCGCCGCCCGGCGCTCGCTCAGCGGACGCGACACGAGCGACCGGCCGTTCTCCTCGAGGAGGTCGAAGATCGCATAGCGAGTGGGCGAGGCGCCCGCGGCGCCGCGCCGCTGGAGGAGCTGAAACCGCGAGACGCCCTTCGCGTCGAGGGCCACGAGCTCCCCGTCGACCATGAGGTCGCCGTCCCCCAGCGCTTCGACCGCGGCGACCACGTGTGGAAAGCCGCCCGTCAGATCCTGAAGCGTCCGCGACCAGATCTTCACGGGACCGCCCTCGCGACTCGCAACCGCGCGGATCCCGTCGTACTTCTCTTCGAAGACCCACTCCGGGCCCTCGACGATGCTCGGCGACAGCGTCGCGAGCATCGGGCGGATCGGCGTCATTGGGGCTCCCCCGCCATCAGGGGTCCCTATCGCTGGGATCGCCCGTCGCCGCCTTCGCGACGTCACCGCCCTCGTCGCGCGCAATCCCGGCCAGTAGTCGTCGCGTCAGGACCGAGCGCGGCTTCTCGGTCGCGATGTCGATGGCGGCAGCGCTCCGGTCCTTGCGCTTCATGAGGAGCCACTTCCGGTCGCCGGTCCCCACCAGCGTCCACGAGCCTTTGAGCTTCTTGCCGTTGAGCGTGAAGACGATGCGGCCTTTGCGAAGGGCCTCGTCGAACGTCTCGGCGTCCTCGAGCCGGTACGTCCCGATATCCCACACCATGACCGTGCCGCCGCCGTACTCGCCTTCAGGTATCACGCCCTCGAAGCGCGCGTACCCGAGCGGATGGTCTTCGACCGCCATCGCGAGGCGCTTGACCTTCGGGTCGAGCGACGGCCCTTTCGGGACCGCCCATGAGACGAGGACGCCGCCAGCCTCAAGGCGGAAGTCGTAGTGCAGAGCGCTCGCGCGATGCTTTTGCACCACGAAGAGGCGCTCCTGCCCTTTCGGCCTTCCGCCCTGCGGTTCTGGCGTCTTGGCGAAGTCGCGCTTGCGCTTGTACTCACGAAGCGAGCGAGCGCGCTCCTTAGTCGCCGCGATCCTTCATCCCTTTCGGCGCGGTGTTCTTGGCTTTGACCTGCTTGTCCTTCGTGACGCTTCGACCTGAGCTGGTCTGGTCTGTGCCGAATCGCCCAGCCGCTTCCCGCCGGACGAAGCGCGACCCGCCGGGCTTGCCCGGGGTGGTGTCGATGCGCTCCCGTTTGCCACCTGCCATGTTCGTCCTCCTTTCGTTCGTGCGTCTCTTCGTTGCACGAATGAGACCGACTCGCTCGGCGAGATCATGCGCTGAAAGAAGGTTGAGGATGCGGTCGCGGGATATGCCCCCGAGGATCGCAGCGGCGATCCCGATTTCCAGAAATACCAGCTCGGCTGGGGTGTGCGGATCCGTCCCGATCGAGACCCATGCGCCCTCGGCGGCGACGATGCGCAGCCGCTCCACATCGAGGTCCTGCCGGTCCGGGTAGGCGTCGATCTCGAGGGCGGTCCCGGTCGCGACTGCATGGCGGGCGACTCGCTCCCAATCACAGGAGAGGCCGGCGCGGAAGTTGTAGATCCGCCCGCGAGGGTGGGCGAGCACCTGTATGTCTGGATTGTCGAGCGCGCGGAAATATCGCTCCGTCTGGTCGTCCCGCAGGCGGAGCTTCGAGTGGAACGCGCCGAGAACCAGGTCGAGACGCCCGAGCAGGCTCGGGTCCATGTCACCAGCGCCTTCGGGTGTGACATCCATCTCGATGCTGCGCAGGACGAGCGGTCCGGATCCACGGGCGTTCACGAGGGCGATGTGCTCGCCCTGTGCGGCGAGGCGCGTCTCATCCATTCCGTTCGTGATGCGCAGCGTCTTCGAGTGATCGGTGATGGCGATGCGCTCGCGTCCGATCGACGCCGCAGCTTCGGCCATTTCTTCGATGGTCGAGCTGCCGTCGGTCTCGTCGGTGTGCATCTGATGATCCGCGCGTGCCAGGGCCCGCCACTCGCGATGCGCGTCGACGACGGTCCGCGCGTGCGCGTACGTGATGAAGCCTTCGCGGAGCGTAGGGGGCGTCGGAGGATCCGGCGGCTCGCGCAGCCACTGCGCGATGAAGTGCGCCGTGTACGGACCCACCGAGCGGAGGTCGGTCAGGCTCCGACCCGACTCCTGCACGGCGGTCGCTTCCTCAGGCCACATCAGCGCCGTTCGCGACGCACGTCGCAGCGCGCGCTGCTTCCGCCCCTCGCTGCGCTCCGACTCGAGCGCCAGGAGCTCGGCGATGTCGCGGTTGGTGAGCGTCGTTACGAGAGGAAGCTAGTCCGCGTGGAGCAGCGTCATGTGCGAGGCGGAACCGTCGGGCCAATCGGGGTCGTCCGAGAGCTTTACTGCGACGCGCAGGTCGCCTCGCTTGCTTCTCGTGTCGCCATCGACCTCGATCCGCATCTTGCCGCTCGCCGACGGCCGAACGTGAACGAGGGCGCCGTCCTGGGTCCGATACGTGCCCGGGTCGATTGCGGTGGCAGTCTCGACCAGGAATTCGATCGGCACGCCGCCGGTCGCGATCCAGTGGTGGGCTCCATCGACATGGAGACCATCGCAATACCCGACCGTGCCGTGGTGGATCACGAGGCCGCCCTTGCCGTGGCGCGAGCCGGCCCGCAGATGATCGAGATTGCGGCATTCGTAGTGGACGATCGTCGACATACGAACCCTCCCCAGAGGTACGAGGAAGTTTTGTCACGCTCGGGTAACGAAGTCAATGGTTCTTGGGTTCATCGC
>JALYLL010000293.1 GCA_030774255.1 Chloroflexota bacterium
CGAAGATGCTCGCCGGCGACTTCCGTGCCGGTTTCATGGTGGACCTGCAGCAGAAAGATCTGCGACTCGTGCTCGACAACGCCTACGGCGATCACGTTTCCCTTCCCGGAACCGCGCTCGTGCACGCCCTGTACACGGCGCTACAGAGAGACGGCGGCGGGCGCGAAGGGAACCACGCGCTCCTGAAAGTCATCGAACGGCTTTCTGGTGTCGAAGCGCGACAAGGGCGTTGACCGCCCGTTGACTTAGCGACCGGCAGACCAAGCTCTTCCGGTACGCCTCTCCTATTGAGAGTGACCGCCCGGGCGGCCGACTCTTCTTGCATGGCTGCACGCGTCCTGGTGGTGGAGGACGACGAAGCGACGCGCGGCGCGTTGCGCGCTCTTCTCGACGATGCGGGCTACGTCTGCGACGAAGCCTCCGACGGCGAGCGCGCAGTCGCGGCGATGCGGGACGCGCTCTTCGACCTCGTCGTGCTCGATCTGGGTCTGCCCGGGATGTCCGGGGCGGACGTCCACCGCCATCTGCGCCGGGATCCGCGCACCCGCTTCCTGCCGATCGTCTTCCTCACCGCGCATACGGACCGCCAGGTGAAGCTGGCAGAGCTCGAGGCCGGCGCCGAAGACTTCATCACCAAGCCCTACGACGCCGAGGAGCTTCTGGCGCGCGTGGGCGCGGCCGTTCGCCGCTGGAGCGGAATGCGCGCGGTCAATCCGCTCTCGGGCCTCCCCGGGAACCCGACCATCACCGAGGAGATCGAAGCACGGCTGGCGCGGCACGAGGACTTCGCTCTCCTCTACATCGACATCGACCGTTTCAAGGAGTTCAACGATCACTACGGGTTCACGCGGGGCGACCGCGTGATCACGATGCTGTCGGAGATCCTCGTAGATGTCGCCGGCGGCGAGGAGCGGTTCGTGGGGCACATCGGCGGGGACGACTTCGTCGTGCTCGCGCGGAGCGACGAGGCGGAAACGCTCGCAGAGCGGATCACGGAAGGATTCGATGCCGCGATCCGCTCGCACTACGACGCCGGTGACCGCGCGCGGGGGTGGATCGAGGCACACGACCGCCGCGGGAAACTGCGCCACACACCGTTCGCGACGGTGTCGATCGGGATCGTGAACGTGCCGCCGGGCCGCTTCGACGGCGCCACCGCAGCGGCACGTGCTGCCGCGGAAGTGAAGGAAGTTGCGAAGCGTCAGAGCGGGTCGACGTGGGTGGTCGATCGCCGGAAGAGCTAGCCGCGCCGCTACGCTAGACGCCGGGCGAGTGGCGAAATAGGCAGACGCGCCAGCTTTAGGAGCTTGTGCTCGAAAGAGCGTGAGGGTTCGACTCCCTCCTCGCCCACTGCGCGCGGTTAGTTCTGCGCCGCGCTCCTCGGCCCATGGAGCGAACTGATGTCCGCGACGTGCACGACCGATTCGGCGTCCGTCGAGAAGAAGCTCGCCGGGTAGGCGCAGAGGAGCGGGAAAGACAGGCGCCGGGTGAGATCGTTCCAGAGCTCTTCGAGGACGAGCGCGCCATTCCGGTCACCTTCCGCCCAGAGCAGGGCGACCATCTCGCCGAACACGCGCACCTCACGCGCGCGGCTCTCGCCCCCGAGCCCGTGCGATCAACGAGCCGACGATGTCGGCGAACCGCGTCGGGCTGATGGATCCATTGATCGTGAAGCGGGCGAGGAGCTCCATCGCGTCAAGAGAAAAGTACGACCTGTCCCCAGCATCAGAGCGACGTCGATCCCACGGCTGGCAAGCCGCTCTTCGAGCTCCGACCGGCGGGCCGCGGTAGCCACGACGATGGCAGCGTCACCGGCGGCGAACGCGCCAGCAACATAGTCCGCGAGGGTCTGCAGCAGATAGTCGTCCGTCTCGTAGAACTGGACGGCATGGACGGTCCCGCGCATGGCTTCGGCGATCGGGAGAAGCTCGGAACGGTCGGCGGATTGGATCTTCACGGCGCGGACACCTTACCGATATAACCGTCACGCCGTCATTACGTGAACTTAGCTGAGCCGCCGAACAGTCGGGAAATCGATCTGGCCCTAGATGTCACGACGCCGCCGGCGGGATGGAGTCCCGGGCCGGCGGCGCGTGCGCATTGGGGGAGGTGGGGTGGACTTTTGGAAGCGTCGTTTCGTACAACGTCACTAAATGCGACATGCGGCGGTCTATGTGTCGCAGCGACGTGTCAGTTGACGCGTATTGAGCGAAAGAGCGCGTTATTCGACCAGGCGGCGCGCACAACTTTGGACGCGGCCTGACCGCCTGGCCTTTCCGCGGTCGCTAACGCTTGGCCAGGGTCTTCACGACCGAGCGTGTAACGAGCAGCGCAACGATGGCGATGAGCTGGCCGACGAGGATCGTGCGATTCAGGTCGAACGCCGGCCGCCACGTGGCCTCGCCGTCCTTGATCACCCACGCTCCCGCGGGCTTGGCGCGTACCCCAAAGCCGGCGCCCCCGTTCCCGAGAGTGTCGCCGCCGCCTCCGCCGCCCCCAGTGACGTTCGCGGCAGGGATGATCGTCAACCCGTTCTCCTGGTAGGGCTCGCCGTACACCCGGCGAACGTTTATGACGTCCTTGGCCTGGCTGACAGCTTCCAGTGCGTTCATCGATGGACCTCCCCTAAGTCGTGGTCCGACGATACGCTCCGTCACTTCCTTACAGGGCGTCGTTTAGATCGCGAGCTCCATGCCTTCGCGCGCCACGACGACCTCGATGCCGGAAGCCTTCTGATTCGTTTGCGCCTGGGCCTCGAGGGCGATGCGGTCGAGCGCGTCGTCGCTGCGGTCGGGGTCGTGGTGATACAGCACGAGCCGCTTCACCTTTGCCTTCACCGCGACGTCGATAGCGCTTGCGATCGTGGAATGCCCCCACGTCGGCTTGAAGTCGGTCTCGATGAACTGCGCGTCATGGATGAGCGTGTCCGCACCGCTCGCGAGCGCGACGACCGGATTGGGTTTTCCGGAGAACGGGTCCTCGGTGTCTGTGGCGTAGACGAGGGCGCGCTCGTCGGCCTCGATGCGGAACGCGAGCGCCGGTGCGGGATGAAAGATGCTCGCCGCTCGAACGCGGAATCGTCCGATCTGCTCGTCGCTTCCGTCCTGCAGCTCGCCGACGGATAGCTGCGCCGGGAGATCGTCGATGTCGACGGGAAAGAACGGGTCGTCCATTCCGAGACCAAGGAGCTCGCGCATCGAGCGCGACTGCTTGGGACCGCGAATGCGAAGCGACGACTTCGGGTCGTACGCGGGCCGGAAGAACGGGATGCCCTGGATGTGGTCCCAATGGAGGTGCGAAAGCAGAAGGTCGACCGAGAATGGCCTCGTGCCGCCGCCGTTCATGAGAGCGGTGCCGAGCTCGCGCAACCCGGTGCCCGCGTCGAGGATGAGAAGCGAACCGGTGCTGTCGCGAACTTCGACGCACGCGGTGTTGCCGCCGTAGCGCACGGTCAGAGGCCCGGGCGTCGGGATGGATCCGCGTGTGCCCCAGAAGCGAACCTTCACGAGGTGGCTCCCCCGTCGCGCTCCGAGAGCCCTTTGTTCGGCGACCTGGACATCCCTTCGTCGCCGGGCTTCGGCCAGGTGTGCTTCATCGAGTCGAGCGTCCACTCGAGGTCGTGCACGCTCCGGCGCACGGCGGCGACGACCGTCGGGTCGAGATGATCTCCGGCCATGCCATCCATGATCTCGAGCGTCTTCTCGAGGGTGTACGCCGGCTTGTAGTAGCGGGGCGCGGTGAGCGCGTCGAACACGTCGGCGGCCGCGACGATCCGAGCGCCGAGCAAGATCCGCGAGGCAGGCAGTCCGCGCGGGTAGCCCTTGCCGTCCATGCGCTCGTGGTGTTGGGCCGCGATCACCGGGATGTCGCGCATGTCCTGCGGGAACACCAGATGCGCGAGGAACTCCCCGGTCTTCTCGGCGTGTTCCTTCATGTATTCGAACTCGGCCTCATCGAGCTTGCCGGACTTCAACAGGAACTGATCGCTCACCGCGATCTTGCCGTAGTCGTGGAGGAGCGCGGCGGTGCGGAGCTTCTCGAGCTCGATCCCTTCGAGGCCGAGAGCGCGCCCGATCACCTCGGCGTAGCGCGTCACGCGCTGGCTGTGTCCGGCGGTCTGCTGGTCGCGCGCGTCGATCGTCACGGCAAGGGTCTCGATGAGCGTTGTCCACAGGCGCCGCTGCTCGGCGATGAGCTGCGCGTTCTCGACCGCGACCGCCGCCGACGCGCCGAGCGAGCTGAGCGTGTCCTCGTCGTCGGCCGTGAATGCTCCGCCCCCGTTCTTGTTGACGACCTGGAACACGCCGATGACGCGCTCGTTCCGCCCGGTCATCGGGAAGGTCAGAAGGCTCTTCGTGCGATAACCGGTGCGCTGGTCGGGTTCGGGGTTGAAGCGAGGATCCTCGTATGCGTCCGGGATGTTAACGGTCTCGCCCGTGGCCGCGACGAGGCCGGCGATGCCCACCCCGATGGCCTGCCGGATCTCGCCCACACCGGTCCCGAGGGCGACCCTAGACCAGATCTCACCGCGCTCGCGGTCCACGATGAAGATCGTGGCGCGATCCGCATCGAGAAGCTGCGTCGTCACGGTCGCCATGTCGCGAAGCCGGGCGTCCAGGTCGGTGATCGACATGACCCGGCGGGTGACGTCGAGGATGAGATCGAGCCTCGATCCCTGGGTCACTTTTCGATCGGCCTTGCGGCGCGGCTGGCGAGGGCGGTTGGCCTGTTTTCGGCGCTTGTCCGTCATCAATTGTCGATGGGGATGTGTTCGAGCACGGGCCCGACGGTCTCGGCGATCTGCTCGAGCAGCATTTGATCGCGCCGTTCGAACGCGCCGTTCCGTTTGTTCAGCGCCTGGATGACACCGACCACGCTCTGGCCATCGCTCCCCCAGACCGGGACCACCAGCATGTTGAGGGTCCGGAATCCGGTGCGCAGGTCGACGTTGCGGTCGAAGCGCGCATCCGCGTACGCATCGGGGACGTTGATCGTCTCTCCGGTGAGCGCCGACTGTCCCGCGAGGCCCTGGCCGATCGGCAACCGGATTTCGGTCGCGGTCCGCTGGGCCACGCGAGCCCATAGCTCGTTGCGCTTCCCATTGACGATGTACACGGTGCAGCGCTCGGCGTCGACCGCTTGCGAGCAGAGATCCACGAGCCCACGCAGATACGCTTCGCGATCCTTCTGGACGGCGAGGTGCCCGAGCTTTACGAGGACCAGCGCGACCTTGTCGTCCAGCACGGCCTAGTGATACCCCGCGATGACCGCGCGACCGATGGGCAGGTCCGGCGCGGGTGCGGGCTTGGGTGTGGCCACCTGGCCGAGCCTATTGATCTGCCAGCACGGCACAGGTCCGGTACGTCCCTTCACGAGCACCGCACCGAGATCGACCGCCTCGACGTCGTCGCCGATCTCGCTGAGGGTCTCACCGGAGACGGCGACCTGGTCGCGCCGTGCGATGTCGGCCGACGTGAGACGCGACGCGACGTTCGCGGTGTCACCGATGACGGTGTATTCCATGCGTCCTTTCGCACCGAGGAAGCCGGCGACGACCGGGCCGGTGTTGATGCCGAACCCGAACGAGACGTCCGGACCGCCGTTCTCGCGCTCGGAAACGATCCAGCGCTGCATCTCGAGCGCGCACTCGACGGCCTTACGCGCCTGGTCCTTCACCTCGAGCGGCGCGCCCCAGAGGACCATGATGTTGTCGCCGTTGTATTTATTCACGGTGCCTTCATAGGGTTCACGATGTCCACCATACCGTCGAAATAGCGGTTGAGGTGGCCGAGGAGAATCCCCGGCGTCAGTCCCTCGGAGATGGTCGTGAACCCGCGGATGTCCCCGAACAGCACCGTGACACGCTTTTCCTCTCCTCCGAGCGCGAGTTTTCCAGCCTCCTCGCGATCGATGATCGTCCGCGCGACGGACGGCGTGACGAAGCGTCCGAACGTGTTCCGCGTACGCGCCACCGTGATCTGTTCTTCGACGAGCATGTAGCCCTGCAGGATGATCCACCAGAAGACGGCCATGACGACGTAGCCGATCGAGGGGACCTCCACCAGGCCCGTGCCGATGACGCTCGGGTTCTGCGGCTGGAGCGCTCGCAGCAGATCTGTGTAGGCCTGGTGGGGCAATGGGTACCGGTACTGGTCGACCGTCCGGTCGTCCAGGGCGATGATCGTCACCTGGTTCGCGAGGGGCGGATTTCCGATGTCGATCGCCTTGTCGTACACGATCGACTGGAGGGTGGTGTCCACGAGCTCCGTCCGTAGGAGGAGGGCGCCCATTAGCAGCGCGGCGAACGTCAGGGCGGCGACTACGAGCCGTTGGCGCGTGTGGCGCTTCGTGAACACCAAGCACGCCTCCTTCCGGCAGTCGGCGTCAGATTATGCGTCGCTCGCTCGGCCGAGTACCCCTTTGAGGACGGTGATCGACCGTGCGAAGTCCGTTATCGACAGCCTTTCGATAGGTGTGTGGTCGTAACGGCTGTCGCCGGGACCGTAGGCGACCATCGGACAGCCCCATGCGGGAAACAGGATGTTCATGTCACTCGTCCCGCTTTTTTCTTTGAACGTCGTTTGGCCACCCGCCGCGGCGATCGCGCGGGCGAACGCGCGAGCGAGTGGACTCGTTCGCTGGGTGCGCACCGGCTCTTCCCTGCCCTGCGTCGTGACGACGACACGCGTGCCGCCGTCGTGCTCGGCCAGCTTTGCCGCGGCGCTCTCGAGCGCGCCGGGGTCCATGCCGGGCGGCACGCGATAACCGATGCGGAGCCGCGCGCGTTCGACGAGGCCGTCGCCGATCCCGGCATCGATGCCCTCGAGCCGGCAGTCGAGCCGTTCGAACGAACGAGACGCGTCCGCGCGAACGCTCGCTGAATCGCGCACGCGCTCCCACAGTGCGAGCGCCTCCTCCGCGACGGTCGGCCCGGGAGATGCACCGTGGCGCGCCTCGCGCGAAAGGGCGACGTCGAGCGTGAGCCGTCCCTTGTATGCGACCGTGACCGCGTCCCACCCGGATGGCTCACCGATGACGCACCAGTCCGGCGCGGGCCGCGTCGCGCGATAGCGCGCGCCCGCGCTCGTCGGGGATTCTTCCTCGACCGCCCCGACCACACTTACGCGCACGCCTGCGACCGGCTCGGTGGCCGCCGCGACGAATGCGGCGAGCGGACCCTTCGCGTCGACCGCGCCGCGACCGACGAGGTCGTCTCCCTCGATCCGCACCGGGATCTCACCCGGGACGGTGTCGATGTGGCCGAGCAGCACCACGTGGACAGGGCCGTCGCCGATCTCACCGACCGCATTGCCGGCATCGTCGACGCTCGCGCGGAAACCGCGCTCTGCCATGCGCGCCACGAGCCACTCGACCGCGTCGCCCTCGCGGCGGGAGACGCTCGGTATCTCGACGAGGCCGCGAACGAGCGCGAGATCCGGTTCGCTCGGCCTCACCCGAGGGCCTTCGCCGATGCCGCAAGAACGCGATCGACCTCGTTCTCGGAGATGACGAGCGGAGGGAGGAATCGCACGACGGTGGGTCCGGCGCCGAGCGCGAGGATGCCCTCGTCCTGGAGCGCACGGAGCGCGCCCGCCGCGTTCTCCTTGAGCTCCACGCCGACGAGCAGGCCGAGGCCGCGCACCTCGCGAACGCGATCGCTCCGTATAGCGCGCAGGCCCTCCTGGAGCTGCGCGCCCCGGTCGCGTGCGTTCCGGGCCAGGTCGAGCCGGCGGATCTCGCCGATCGCTGCGATCGCGGCGGCGCAGGCCAGAGGATTTCCTCCGAACGTCGTCGAGTGCGATCGCTTGGCGAGGTCGCCGATCTTGCGCGAGAACGCGATCGCACCCATCGGCATGCCACCGGCGATCGATTTCGCGAGACAGAGGATGTCCGGGACGATCCCGTACTGCTCGATCGCGAAGAGGGTTCCGGTCCGTCCGAATCCCGTCTGGACCTCGTCGACGATGAGGAGGGCGCCCCGCTCGGCGCAGAGCCGTGCGGCTTCCTGCGCGAACTCGCGGCTCGCCGGACGGACGCCGCCCTCTCCCTGGACGAGCTCGAAGATGAACGCCGCGGTGTCTTTTGTGATCGCCGCGTCGAGCGCCTCAGGCTTGTTGAACGGGACGTGCGAGAAACCGGGCACGAGCGGTCCGAAGAGGTCCCGGTACTCCGGACCCCATGTGGCCGAGAGCGCGCCCATGGTCTTGCCGTGAAAGCCGCGCATCGCCGCTACGATGCCGGTCCGCTTCGTCGCGGCGCGCGCGAACTTGAGCGCGCCCTCGACGGCCTCGGTCCCGCTGTTGCAGAGAAAGACGCGATCGAGCGTGCTCGGCAGGATGCCGGCAAGCACGTCGTAGAGCTCGGCGCGCCGGTCGTTGTAAAAGAGCTCGGTGCACGACGCGAGGGTCCGCGCCTGCTGCGCGATGGCGTCGGCGACGGCGGCGTTGCCGTGACCGAGGTTCGCTGTGCCCTGGCCGCCGACGCAGTCGACATAGGCACGCCCGTCGCTGTCGAAGACCGTCGCGCCTTCACCGCGCACCAGGACGATGGCGCGCTTGGTGTAGAGGCCGGACGTGTGCGCATCCTCGGCCGCGATGAGATCGGCCGTCGACCGGAGGGTCGTGGTCACGATCGGATCACCGTACGAATGCTCGGATCTCCGCTCGCCGACCGGATCACGACCTCATCGATGCCGCCCTCGATGGCCTCGCGCGCCGCCAGGATCTTCACCTTCATGCGGCCGCGAGCGAGCGACTCGGCCTCTGCGATGGTCGTCTCGGCGACGAGCGTCCGCGGATCGTCGGGGTCGCGCAGCAATCCCGGCACGCTCGTCAGGATGATCAGCGCGTCGGCATCGATGGCCACGGCGATCGCGGCAGCGACGCGGTCGCCGTCTACGTTCAGGGCCTGCTGCTCGGTCGAGAGCGCGAGCGGCGCGATGACGGGCACGCGCCCGGCGCCGATGAACTGCGTGAGAAGCGGGAGGTTCACGGCCTCGACCTTTCCCGTGTAGTCGTCGCGAAGGAGGATGGTCTTCCCGTCGCGCACCCACCGCACGTCCTTCTTTCTCGCAACGAGAAGCCGGCCCGAGATCCCCGAAAGCCCGACGGCGTCGATCCCGCGCTGCTGGAGCTTCTCGACGTAGAGGAAATTCTCCACTCCGAGCGCGGCCATCGCGAAGATCTCGAGCGTCCGTCGATCGGTGCGACGGCTTTCGTGACCCGACGGCGAAACGACCGTTTCCTGAGGATGATCGAGCGCCGCGGCGAGCTTGTTGGTCTCGCCCGATGCTCCGTGCACCAGCACGATCTCATCCGAGCGCGCGATGTCGGCTACGAGGTCCGCCACGGCGTCGCGATCGACGCCCGCACTGCCGCCCGCCTTTACGACGGCGCGCAGCGTCATGGGTGCAATCCCACGAAGCCGAGACCGGCATCCTCCGCATATCCGCAGGCGACATTCATCGCCTGGACCCCGTTTCCGGCCGCACCCTTCATGAGGTTGTCGATCGCGCAGAGCGCTACGACGCGTTCCGCCCGAGGGTCGACCGCGAAACCGACGTCGGCGAAATTCGTTCCCGCGAGAAGCTTCGGCTCGGGGTAGCGCCAGATGCCGGTGCGCTCCTTGACGATGCGAATGAACGGCTCGGTCGCGTACGCGTCGCGGTAGATCTTCCATAGGGCTTTGTCGTCGACCGGCGTCGTCGTGTAGACGTGCGCCGTCGCGAGCACGCCGCGCACGAGCTCGACCGAGGTGACCGACAGATCGACGCGCAGGTTGTGCCCGCCCAGCTGTAGCTCCTGCTCGATCTCGGCGGTGTGCCGATGCCCGACGGGCCGAAAGGAGCGCACAACACCAGAGCGCTCCGGATGGTGGCTGTCCTCGCTCGGCTCGCGCCCGCCCTCGCTCGAGCCGACTTTGCATTCGATGACGACTGGCCGGCTCCGGTCCACCACACCGGCGCGGAAGAGCGGAAGCAGCGCGAGGATCGAGGCGGTCGCGTTGCAGCCCGCGCCGGTGATCCGCTTCGCGGAGCGGATCTCGGCCCGATGAAGCTCGGGGATCCCGTAGGTCCAGCGATCGAGGACCGCGGGCCTCGGGTGCGGCGTGCCGTACCACCGGTCGTATTCGGCCGGATCGCGGAGGCGGTGGTCGCTGGAGAGGTCGATGAGGACGGTCGCGCGGTCCTCGAACTCGTGCGCGCGGTGCGCTCCGTTCGGCAGGGCCAGGAACAGTACGTCGCACTCGCTCACGTCCTCGTAGTGCACGAAGGAAAGGCTCGTCCGCTTCCGGAGATTCGGGTGCGCCGCGCTCACCGGCTTGCCCGCCAGCGACTCGCTCCCGGCGACGATCTCGTCGACCTTCGGGTGGCTCAGGAGGAGACGCAGGAGCTCACCGCCCGCGTACCCGGCGGCGCCGATCAC
This sequence comes from Chloroflexota bacterium, assembly GCA_030774255.1. Taxonomy (GTDB): domain Bacteria; phylum Chloroflexota; class Limnocylindria; order P2-11E; family P2-11E; genus 3-1-20CM-2-70-9. Next base: position 10,425 of record JALYLL010000293.1, read on the forward strand.
ACCCACTCTCACTGGGCCGCTCTCGCCACCTCGAGGACGTAGTCGACGACCTTCGCGGGAATGTTGACGCCTGTCGTGTCGATGGAATTGCGGAACTCCATCGTGTAGTTCACCTCGTTCACGAGCAGTCCCTCGGGCGCCTCGAGAAGATCGATCGCGACAACGCCTCCTCCGACGGCACGCGCGGCGCGCACGCAGAGCTCGTCGAGCTCGGGCGTGACCGGGCAGTTCGAGGCCTGGCCGCCGCGAGCGGTGTTGGTGATCCAATGCTCGCTCGCCCGGTAGATCGCGGCGATCGTCTCGCTTCCGACGACGAACGCGCGGATGTCGCGGCCGGGCTTCTGGATGTACTCCTGGATGTAATAGATGGAGTGAAGGTAGTTGCCGAGGACGTCCTTGTGTTCGACGATCGCTTCCGCCGCCTCGCGATCGTTCACCTTCGAGACGAGGCGGCCCCACGAGCCGATGAGCGGCTTCAGCACGACGGGATATCCGAGGTCCTCGATCGCTGCGAGCGCCGATTCGGGCGTGAACGCCACCCGCGTCCGCGGGCTCGGCACGCCGTCGCGGATGAGCCGCATCGTCGTCAGGAGCTTGTTCCCGCAGATCTCGGCGACCTCGTAGCGGTTGACGGTCGGCACGCCCCAGGCGTCGAACACCGCGAGCGCATAGAGGGCGGTGCCGTGCTGGATACAGCGTTCGAGGATCACGTCGACGCCGAGCTCGGGACGGTGCTCGACTGCCAGGACCAGCTCGCGGTCATCGATGATCTTCGTCTCGACGCCCCGCGACTCGAGCTCGCCGAGGAGGAGCTTCTCCTCGACCCGCACCCGCGAGAGGAGCACCCCGACCCGCGGCTTGCGGTTATTCACCCCAGTCCTCTTGCGCCTCCGGCGCGAGGACCAGTGCGAGCGGCGCGGTCTCTTTCACTTCGAGCTCCGCGCCGCAATCGGG
>JALYLL010000294.1 GCA_030774255.1 Chloroflexota bacterium
ATCGTGCACGCGCTTCGCTGACGCGAGCCCGCCGACTCGACCTGCCTTGATGTTGATGACTTTCGTCGCGCCGATCTCGATCGCCTTCCGCGCGTCCTCGCCGGTGTGGATCGATTCGTCGAGGCAGATCGGCGTCGCGATCTGACGCTGCAACGTCGCGTGGTCGATAAGGTCGTCGTGCGCGAGAGGCTGCTCGATCATCGTCGGCTTGGTCGGGTCGATCCGTTTGAACAGCGCGACGTCCTTAAGCGTGTACGCGGAGTTCGCGTCGAGCATGAAGGCGAGGTTTGGAAAGTTCTTCCGGGTCGCTTCCGCGATCTCGACCTCGAGCCCCGGCTTGATCTTCAGCTTCACTCGTTGGTAGCCGCCCTGGAGCTCGCGGCGAATAGTCTCCATCAGCGCGTCGATCGAGGGCTGAATGCCGATCGCGACGCCGCAGAGGATCCGGTCGCGAGTTCCGCCGAGAAGCGCTGAGAGCGGCTTGTTCGCACGTTTGGCAAAGAGGTCCCAGATAGCCATCTCGACGGTCGCCTTCGCCATTCGGTGTTCGCGGATCCAGGCGAGCTTGCGATCGACTTCCTCGGCCGACGCTAGGTCGGCCTTGAAGAGCTCCGGAAGGATGAACTCCTCGAGCGCGTAGAGGACGGTTCCCCACGTCTCGCCGGAGTACCACGGGAGCTCACCCGCGACGCTCTCGCCCCATCCGACGGCACCCTCGGATTCGACGCGGCACAGCACGCGCGTCATGTGGGTCTCGCGCCCACCGCTCGTCTCGTACGCGTTCTTCAGCGGAAGGCGCACGACGAAGAGCTCGACTCGTTCCAGCTTCACAGGGGCTTCGCCCCCGTGAAGCCTTCACCCGCTCCTCGCAGGGGCTCTGCCCCCGCACCCCCGGGACGAGGTTGGGGCACGAGCAGATAGGCGCCGCGACCATCCGCCGCGCGCAGGAACTCGACCGCCGCGTAGCCCTCGCTGAACGCCCGCTCGAGCGCACCGCGCCCGGCGAGCCGCCACTCGAGCGCGAGCTTCTTGTCGCGCGCCTTCAGCTCCTGGAACGCGCGCGGGATCTCGACCAGAAGATGCGAGGCGCTCATCGTCTCGGCGAGCCCGCCGGGGCGATCGCCGTCGGCCCGAAGGAGATAGCCGACCCCCTCACGCTCCGCATCTTCGAGCGTCGCTGGCGTGTCTTCGCCGCGAAGGCGCTTGTAGGTGCGGTCGTGTCCGATCGGCCACTCGACGTAGATGCGATCGGACGGAAGTCCTTGATTGAGCTTGTCGGGCATCGCGCCGTAGAAATCTCGGTAGTAGGTGCGGGTGTAGGCGCCCAGCTTGCCGAAGTTGAAGCGCGCGTTCCGGGCCTCGAGCGGATCCATCGTCCACGCGACGATCTCGATGCCCTGGTCGAGGCAATGATCTCGCTGGGCCTCCTTGAGCTGTTGCGCGAGCCCGCTTCCGCGGTACGGTTCGCGAACGGCGAGCATGTGCGAATGGTGCCTGAAGTGGTAGTCGACGATCCCGAGGAATCCGAATACGAAGCCCGCGGGCCTGGGGTCCTCCGGCGCGTAGCCCAGCGCGACGAACCCGCCGTTGTGCACGACGGCGAGCATGAGCTGCGGATGGACGACGACATCCCCACTCCAGGTTTCCTCCTGCAGCGCGACGGTGGCCGTACAGCCGACGATGTCGTGGGCCACCTCGATCCGGAATTCGGGCATCGATATTGAGTATCGGCTAGCATCCCGCCCGTGCCGACCACGAGCATCGACTTCCTGAAGCGGGTCGCCATGTTCGAGGACCTCGATCAGCGTTCGCTCGAGGCGATCGCGAACGCCGCCGTGGAGCAACGCTACGAACCGGGGCAGGAGATCGTTCGGCAGGGCGACACCGGCGTCGGCGCCTTCATCATCCGATCGGGCAAAGTCGAGATCGTTCAGGATCGCGACGGCAAAGAGGAGAAGATCGGCACGCTCGGGCCCGGCGACGTCTTTGGCGAGATGGCGCTCCTCGACGAGTTCCCGCGTTCGGCCACCGTCCGCGCTGTCGAACCCACCACCGCACTCGGGATCCAGCGGTGGCACTTCCGCGGGATCCTCGAGAGCCACCCGCAGATCGCCCTTGCGTTGTTGCCGATGCTGACGCGCCGGATCCGCAACGCCGAAGGCAGATTGCCGGAGGCCGCCCGGCACTAGCGGACTGCCCCTGCGCTAGCCTCCCCGCGATGCCGCGGCTCGTCGAGTGCGTTCCCAATGTGAGCGAAGGTCGGCGCGGCGATGTCATCGACCGGCTCGCCGATGCGATCCGTGCTACCGAAGGCGTTCGTCTCTTGGATCGCACAAGCGACGTCGATCACAATCGCTCTGTCTTCACCTACGCCGGCGAACCCGACGCTGTCGTGCGCGCGACGCATGCGCTCATCGACCTGGCGTACCTCGAGATCGACATGAACACGCACAAGGGCGAACATCCGCGCCTCGGAGCGGTCGACGTCGTGCCGTTCATTCCGCTCGCTGGCGTGACGATGGAAGAGTGCATCGAGCTCGCGCACCGGTTCGGACGCGAGGTTGCGGAGCGCCATCAGGTGCCGGTCTACTTCTACGCCCGGGCCGCGAAGACGCAGGAGCGCGTTCGGCTTCCCGATATCCGCAAGCCCGAGTACGAAGGACTCGCGGCGCTCCTCGACACGACCCACGTCCCGGATGCGGGCCCGAGGCGCATGCACGCGACCGCCGGCGCGATCGTCGTCGGCGCGCGTCCCTTTCTCATCGCGTTCAACATCGAGCTCGATTCGACGGATCTGAAGCTGGCGCAGCGGATCGCGAAAGAGATCCGCGAATCGTCGGGCGGTCTGCCCGCGCTGCAGGCGAAGGGCTTCATGCTCACGGACCCGCCGCGCGCCCAGGTCTCGATGAATCTCCTCGACCACACGATTACGTCGCTCGCGACCGTGTGGCGTGAAGTGGAGACGCGCGCGACCGCGGCCGGGGTGAAGGTGCTGCGCGGCGAGCTGATCGGATTGATCCCGCTCGACGCCGTGCTCCAGGTCGCGGCGGATTCGCTGCGGTTCGAGGGCTTCACGAGAGATCGAGTCATCGAAAGCCACTTCCTGGAATGACCCAGGCGGACCTCGTCCTTCACGGCGCGCGGCTGCTGACGCTGGCGCCGCTGAAGGACGAGCGTCCCCGTGTCGGGCCGGCGGCCGGCGACGTCGGCGCGGTGATGGACGGCTTCGTCGCGTCGCGCGATGGTGCGATCGTCGCGACGGGTCATGGCAGTGCGCATCAGATGGTCGAGCGGGTCGACGGCGCGATCGATGTGGACGTGCAGGGCCGCGTGGTCATGCCGGGCTTCGTCGATCCGCACACGCACCTCTGCTACGCGGGCGAGCGCTGGGAGGAGTTCGCCAGCCGGCGGAGCGGCGCGGACTACCTCGCGGTGCTCGCCGCGGGCGGAGGGATCCACGCGACCGTCCGCGCGACGCGCGATACCAGCGACGACCAGCTCCTCACGCTCCTCATGCGGCGCATCGGCGACGCCGCCGAGCTCGGCACGACCACGATCGAGGTGAAGAGCGGGTACGGCCTCGACCCGGACGAGGAGTTGCGCCAGCTCCGACTTCTTGCGCGAGCCAAGGCGGATGCGCCGATCGACGTCGCGGTCACGTACCTGGCCGCCCACGCTCTGCCTGCGCCGTACACCGACGACCGCAAGCGCTTCATCCGTGAGGCGACGAAGGCCGTCGCCACAGTCGCCAACGAGAACCTCGCGGAAGCGGTCGACGCGTTCGTCGAGAAGGGCGTGTTCGACGTCGACGACGTTCGTCCGCTCTTTGCCGCAGCGAAGAAAGCGGGGCTCGCCGTGACGATGCACGCCGACCAACTGAACGACGTCGGCGCTTCGGCATTCGCGGCCCGCACGCACGCGCGCTCGGCCGACCATGTCGCCCATGCGTCGGCGGACGGCATTCGTGCGCTCGCACGCGCGGAGGTTCCCGCCGTCCTCCTGCCCGGCAGCGCGTTCTTCGTCGGCTACCCCCCGCCGGAGGCGCGCCGGTTCATCCAGGCGCGCGTCCCGGTCGCCCTCGCCTCGGACCACAACCCCGGAACTTCGCCGCTCGAGGGGATGCCCACCGCGATCGCGCTCGGGGTCACCCTCTGCGGGCTCACTCCGCACGAAGCGATCGTCGCGTCGACCATCAACGCCGCTCACGCGCTCGGTCGTGGCGGCCGCGTGGGTGCCCTCGTGGCCGGGCGGCGCGCGGACATCGTGGTGCTCGACACTGACGACGAGCGCGAGCTCGCCTACCGCATGGGCGCCCCGCTGATCGCCGAGGTCTACTCGTCGGGAAGGCGGGTCGCCTAGCGAAGGCTAAACTCCGCGCCGTGGCCGACGCACGCGTCACTCAACTCCGTTCGGTGCCGCTGTTCGCCGGCTGTACCGACAAAGAGCTCGCGTTCATCGCCTCGCGCGCCGACGAAGTGGATATCCCGGCCGGAAAAGTTCTGACCGAGACGGGCAAGAGCGGCGGGGACTTCTTCATCATCCTCGAGGGAAAGGCCGAGGTGGAAGCGACGCAGGGCAAACGCACTCTCGGCCCGGGCGATTTCTTCGGCGAGATAGCGCTCATCGACAACGGACCGCGCACCGCGACGGTAAAAGCGGCGACGCCGATGCGCTGCCTCGTCCTCGGACACAGCCAGTTCCGGGACGTTCTCCACCAGAACGGAGAGATCGCGGTCAAGATCCTCCGCGCCGTGACGCAACGACTCCGGGAGGCTACCCCGCTACCCACCGGCTAGCGTTACCCTGCGCGTGCGGCGTGCACGCCAAGGAGGTATCGCGACCGCATGAGTGATCGCGTAGCCATCTACCCCGGTTCCTTCGATCCGCCGACGAATGGGCACGTCGACATCGTCGACCGCTCTGTGCGCCTCTTCGATCGCGTGGTCGTGGGCGTCGGTCGCAACCTCGCGAAGAAGACGGTCTTCACCGCCGACGAGCGCATCGAGCTGATGCGCGAGGCCTGCTCGAAGCACCGGAACGTCGAGGTTCGCGCGTTCGACGGGCTGCAGGTCGAGTTCGCGCACGCCTGCGGCGCGACCTTCATCGTCCGCGGGATCCGCGCGCTCTCGGACTTCGAGTTCGAGTTCGAGATGGCGAACATGAACCGCTC
>JALYLL010000295.1 GCA_030774255.1 Chloroflexota bacterium
GCATGGTCAAAAGCTCACGCTCTACGCCCTCGTCCTCGACGTCGGCGCGGTCGTCCTGACGCTGGCCGCGGCGGTGACGCTCTTCCTGGCGACGACGCTCGCGACCGACCTCGCTCGGGACCCGCAGGCATCCGCGGTCGCGGTGCTGTATCCGCTGCTCTATGTGGCGGCTACGGCCGCCGCACTCTCGGCCGTCTGGGGAATGCCGCAGCCCGAGCCGCGTGGCGCGGTGACGTCACTCTTCCTGGGCCTCGGTCTCAATGCGCTTGCGTTCGTGCTGTACCTTCCCGCGAACATCGCGGGGACGTTCAAAGCAGGGACGCCGGTCGACGCTTTGTGGCTCGTCGGGATCGGCGCGATCGGCATCGCCGGTGCGCAGTGGGTCGAGGAGCGCGAGGACGGTCGGAACAACCGGCTCTCGGGAGCGGCCACCCACCTGTCGCGCATGGTGCTGCCGGGCGTGGTCGCGGCGGCGTGCTCGTTCCTCCTTGTCTATACCGATGTCCAGAGGGTTCCCGGTCGCTTCGCCGATCTGATCGACGGCGCGGTGGCGCTTACGGTGCTGATGCTCGCGACCCGCGCCGGTCTCGCGCTCTATACGAACTGGCAGCTCGGCGAGCGCGAGCGTCGCCGCGCCGAAGAGCTCGCCATCCTCTACGACCTCGGTCTCGCGACCGCCGGCGAGCTCTCGCTCGAAGAGCTCGCGAGCCTGATCGCGCGCGAAGCGACCGCGCTCACCGGCACGGACGGCGCGATGGTCGCGCTCGCCGAAAACGGTCAAGGCTTCATCGTTCGAGCCGTCCACAACGCGCCGGCGCTCGGCCTGCGCTCGTCGGTCGGCGAGGATCTCCGAGGCATCGCCCTGGAAAGCCTGCGCACGCGCGACGTCGTCGTCGCGAGCGACTATCGCGGCCACCCCGACAGCAATCCGGCGCTCCACGGCCTCATCTCGTCGGCGATCGCGGCGCCGCTCATCGCGCACGGCGAGATCGTCGGAACGCTCACGGCGTATGTCTCGCGGCCCCATCTCTTCTCCGAGGAGACCCAGCGCCTCGTCCGTCTGTATGCGGCGCAGGCCGCGATCGCGATCGCGAACGCCGCACTCCTGGCTGAGACGCGGCGCCTCGCCCGCGATGACGACCTCACCGGCGTGTTCAATCGCCGCAGCCTCCTGGAACGTCTCGAGGTCCAGATCGCCGACGCGACCCGGCACGGCGAGACGTTCGGCGTGGTGATGTGCGACGTCGACGGCCTCAAGGGCGTCAACGACTCGGCCGGCCACCTCGTCGGAAACGAAGTGCTGAAGACGCTCGCGCGCGCGATGCGCCAGGCGACGCGCCCGGAAGACGTGGTCGCCCGCTTCGGCGGCGACGAATTCGTGCTTCTTCTGCCCCGCACCGGTTCGCTCCCGGCGCAGGCGGTCGTCGGCCGGATCGCGGCACGACTTCGCGAGGAGCGCTACATGTGGGCGGGCCGGGCCAACGAGCTGCCGCGCGCGTCGTTCGGCATCGCGTGGTTCCCGATCGACGGTCGCGACGCCGATGCGCTCATCAGCACAGCGGACGCGCGCATGTACGAGGACAAAGCACACGCGCGAACGACGCGCATCGCGGTCGCCGCGGAGGCCGACTAGCGATTGCGGGCTTCGCCCGCAACCAGCCGGATTCCGACGCAAATTGGTTTGGGGTTCTTGAGGGGGGCGTGGAGGTCTGAGGGGGCGGCGCCCTCAATCGCTAGGCTCCGCCGGCATGGAGCGAACCCCCGATTCTGTTGCGAACTTCTGGATTGGTCGGAACCCAGCCTCCAAGCGGTTCCCCTTCGTTCTTCGAGTTCCAGTCCCCGACGAAGGGCGTCTTTTTCTTGCCGTCGCCGACAGTTGGCCGCGCGGGAAGGATGTCTTCTGTTATCAGCTTGAGGCATGGCCCGAAACCGCTGAGGTCCTGGAGGAAGTACCGATCGAAGCTTCCGTGCGCGTGGGCGCAGCGTTGCACCTAACTCTCCAGCGCCGGCGCGCTCGGCGCTCGCTGTTCGTCTGGACCAAGAACCGCTCGGGCAAGTCGATGATTTTTTGGCGATCCCAAACGTCGATGCAGGCTTCTCGGCCAGGAATTCGTATCCCGCACGCGCGCGGGCTAGAGGGTCCGCTCGAAATCGCCGTCGACATCGCCGAGCGATACCCATGGCGGTTCGTCGGATATAAGCCGAACATCATGCGGCGCAGTCTTCCTGTCGGGGACTACGCGGTACTCAGTGATGGCGTGATCGCCGCAGCGGTCGAGCGAAAGACTCCCGCCGATCTGGCGACTGCGGCGATTGCCGGGCGGCTGCAGTTTGTTCTCGCGGACTTGGCGCAAGCCCCGCGTGCCGCTCTGGTCGTGGAGGGACGTCTGAGCGATGTGGTCAAGAGCGCTCAGCGAGGCAGAGCGACGCCGGGGTGGCTACTAAACATCCTCGCGGCCGTTCAGGTGTCGCACCCAAGCGTGATGTGGATGTTTGCCGAAACGCCGCGTCTCGCGGAGGACTGGGCCTACCGCTGGCTCGCCGCGAGCTTGCGCGCTGCGAGCGGGACCGATGTCGAACGAGACCGCGCCTACGGCGCGCGTCCGATCCAAGAGGAGTTGCCGCTTGGTCCCGCGCTGCTGGACGCGGTGGCGCGCCGCTCGCTGATCGCTCGGGAAGCGGAGCAGGGAACGATCTGGACGAGCCGGAGAGCCGCGGACAGATGTCGCGTCACTCAAACGACAGCCGCATCCGACCTGAAAATGCTTGTCAGCGACGGAGTGCTTGTGGTTGAAGGCTCCGGGCGATCGCGGACGTACCGGGTCCGTGTCTCTGGGTGACTGCGCCGATGGCGAGCCGCTAATCTTCGGAGACCGATTCGGCGACTGGGAATTTAGTGCCGTCGGGGGCTGGGGGCGGAGCCCCCAATCCGAGGAGGGGAACCGTGGCGAAGTGCCCCGAGTGCGATGCCGAGGTCACTGTCGGCTCCGACGCAGTCAAGGGCGAGATCGTGTCCTGTCCCGATTGCGGCGCGGAGCTCGAAGTGAAAGAGACCGCGCCGCTCGCACTGGTCCTCGCGCCGGAGGCGCAAGAGGACTGGGGTGAATAACCGCAAGCCGCGGGTCGGGGTGCTCCTCTCGCGGGTG
>JALYLL010000296.1 GCA_030774255.1 Chloroflexota bacterium
CTGTTCGTGCCGATGACGCCGGCCGGCGGCGAGCGCAACAACATGGTCGGCTGGATCGCTGGGCGCGCGGACGCGCCCGAGTACGGCAAGCTGCGCGTACTGACGTTCCCGCGCGACCGCCCGATCAGCGGTCCGCTCAACGTCGAGAACCTGATCGACGCCGACTCGACAATCCGCCAGCAGCTCACGCTGCTTTGTCCGTCTGCCGCTAATTGCATTCGCGGGAACCTGCTCGTGCTGCCGGTCGGCAGCAGCTTCGTCTACGTCGAGGCGATCTTCGTGCAGGCCGCATCGACGAGTCGCATCCCGGAGCTCCAGCGCGTGATCCTCGCGACGCAGGGCCGCGTGGTGATGACCGAGTCGTTCGAGAAATCTCTCGATGCGCTCTTCCCGGTCCAGCAACAACCGCCACCGACGACGACGCCACCGCCGACGACCACGCCCCCGCCGAGCACCACGCCGGCGTCGGAGATCGCGGCCCTCGTGAAATCCGCCACGGACCACTACAACGCGGCGCAGGCCGCCCTCAAAGCGGGCGACTTTGCCGAATACGGCCGCCAACTGAAGCTTTTGGAGGACGATCTGGTGAGGCTGCGTGCCGCCACCGGGCAGTAACGTCGATCCGCGACCCGAACCCTAGTATTCGATCTTCTTGACGAAGACCATCCGCGTGGGCGTGATCGGTGCGGGCTACTGGGGCCCGAACATCGTCCGAAACCTCTACGAAGCCCCAGGCGCGGAGGCCGTGGCGGTCGCGGACCTTTCCCAGGAGAGGCTCGACGCCATCCACAAGCGCTTTCCCGCGGTGCGCGTGACCACCGACTACCGCGAACTCCTGGACGATCCGTCGATCGACGCGATCTGCATCGTCACGCCTGTCCGCACGCATCGGAAGCTCGCCGAGGAGGCGTTCGCCGCCGGGAAGCACGTGTTCGTCGAGAAGCCGCTCGCATATTCGGTGAGCGACGCCGAAGCGATCGTCCGCGCCGGCGACCGTGCGGGGAAGACGCTCATGGTCGGCCACACATTCGTCTACAACCCCGCGGTCGAGGTCGTAAAGGGGATCCTCGATTCCAACGGGCTCGGCAGTGTCCACTATTTGGACAGCCAGCGCGTGAACCTCGGGCTGCATCAATTCGACACCAACGTGCTCTGGGACCTGGGCCCACACGACGTGTCGATCGCGCTCTACTGGCTGGATGAGGAACCGGAATGGGTCCAGTGCTCCGGCGCGTGCTTCGTGCAGGCGAACATCGAAGACGTGGTGTTCCTCATGATCGGGTTCCCATCTGGTGCGATCGCGCATGCGCACCTCTCGTGGCTCGCGCCGAGCAAGCTGCGCACGATGACCGTCATCGGTTCAAAAAAGATGGTCATCTACGACGACAATCAGTCCGTCGAGAAGGTGAAGATCTACGACCAGGGCGTCGACAAGCTCGATAGCGATGAGCTTCGACGCAGCTACCGCGCCGGCGATATCCACAGCCCGCGTGTTCCGATGACCGAAGCGCTGCAAATGGAGATGCGCCACTTCATCGAGTGTGTTCGCGACGGCAAGAAGCCGCGAAGCGACGGCGAGGCCGGTCTCATGGTCGTTCGCGTGCTCGAGCTCGCGATGCGGTCACTGCGATCCGGCGGCGCGCGCGTCGCGTATCGGCTCGACGCCGTGCGCGCATGACGACGTCCGTCCACCCGACGGCGGTGGTCGCGCCGAACGTCCGTCTGGGTGAGGGAACCATCGTCGGCGAGTACACGATCATCGGGCGCCCGCCTCGGGGGAAGAAGGAAGGCGAGCTCGAGCTCGTCATCGGACCCGGCGCGGTCATCCGGCCCTTCACCACGATCTATGCCGGTACGACGATCGGCGCGCGCCTCCAGACCGGACAGGGCGCCTCGATCCGCGAGGACAACGTGATCGGCGACGACGTCTCAGTCGGAACCCACGCGTCCCTCGAGTTCGGCAATCGGGTCGGTTCGCGCGTCCGGATCCACACCGGTTGCTTCCTCGAGCTCACGCAGATCGACGACGACGTCTTCCTTGGGCCGCACGTCGTCTTCACCGACGACCCACACCCCCAGTGCCCGGCGTACCTCGACTGCGTGAAGGGCGGCGTCGTACGCCGGCGCGCGCGCATCGGAGCGAACAGCACGATCCTGCCGGGCATCGAGATCGGCGAGGACGCGCTCGTCGGCGCAGGGAGCGTCGTGCGCCACACGGTGCCGCCGCGCACGGTGTGGGCGGGGAATCCCGCGGTGCAGCTCAAAGAGGACATCCGCGACCTTGCGTGCTTCGTCGGCATCTACCCCCACGCGTACGCGTGGCTCAAGGACCTGCCGGAGCGGGTGAAGGCATGAAGGAGGCGGTAACGACATGACCGCAATCGCCACACAGGAAATCCCCCTCGTCGATCTGAAGGCGCAGTACGCCACGATCCGCGACGAGGTCCGTCGCGCGATCGACGAGGTCCTCGAGGGCATGCAGCTCACCATCGGTCCGAACGTGAAAGCGTTCGACCAGGAGTTCGCGTCGTACATCGGCACGAAGCACTCGATCGGCGTCGGGTCGGGCACCGACGCGCTTCAGTTGGCGATCCGCGCCTGCGGCGTGTCGGGCGGCGACGAAGTGATCACGGTCTCGCACACGTTCTTCGCCACTGTCGAGGCGATTCTGTACGCGAACGCGCGTCCGATCCTCGTCGAGGTCGATGAGAAGACGATGCTGATCGACCCCGCCGCGGTCGCGGCGGCGATCACGCCGCGCACGAAGGCGATCATCCCCGTGCATCTGTACGGCCGGACCGTCGATCTCAAGCCGCTGCGTCAGATCGCGCAGGACCGCAACATCACGATCATCGAGGACGCAGCGCAGGCACACGGCGCGCTCCTCGACGACGGCAAGAAGGCGGGAGCCGGCGGTCGCGTGAACTGCTTCTCGTTCTACTGCTCCAAGAACCTTGGTGCGTACGGCGAAGCCGGGAGCATCACCACGAACGACGACCGCCTCGCCGAAGAACTCCGCGCTCTGCGCGAGCACGGGCAGTCGACCCGCTACTACCATCCCGTCGTCGGCTACAACGCGCGGCTCGACGAGATCCAGGCCGCGATCCTCCGGATCAAGCTCAAGCGGCTCGACCAGTGGAACGGCCGCCGGCGCGAGCTCGCGCGGATGTACGACGACCGCCTCAAGAACACCGGCGTCACCGTTCCGGAGATCCCGTCGGACATCCGCCGCCACGTCTTCTACACGTACACGATCCGCGTGCCCGGCGGCCGCCGGGACGATCTACGGAAATACCTCGGCGAGCGCGGCATCGGCACGCAGATCCATTACCCGGTGCCGATCCATCTGCAGCAGTCGGCCGAGTTCCTCGGCTACCGCAAGGGGGACATGCCCGTGACCGAGAGGGTCGCGTCCGAGGTGCTCTCGCTCCCGATGTTCGCGGAGCTCACCGACGAGCAGGTCGACCGTGTGAGCGAATCCGTGCGGGCGTTCATGAAGGGCAATTGACCTCGCGTACCGTCAAGGCGGTCCACGGCGTCCAGCAGGTCACGCAGGATCCGCCCGAGGAGATCGCGGAATCGGCGCGCCTCCGAGAGCGGGAATCGCGCGAGGCGCTCGTCGAAAGCTACGCCGCCGCGGCGTTCGTCGACAGCGCCGATGGCGCCCGCCAGCGCCGCACGCTGCTGCGAGCGCTCTGCAGGTCATTCGGGCATGGCGTGCGCATCGGTGTCGGCGTTCTCGTCCTGCATCCGCATACGTTCGAGATCGGCGACGCTGTTTTCCTTGGCAACCAGACCTTTCTGCAGGGACGGCACGACGGACACTGCGCGATCGGCTCGCACACCTGGATCGGCCCACAGAGCTACTTCGATTGCCGCGACCTCGAGCTCGGCGAGTACGTCGGCTGGGGCCCGGGCGCGAAGGTCCTGGGTAGCGAACACACCGGCGAGCCGATCGACGTGCCGATCATTCAGACCGATCTCCTGATCAAGCCCGTGCGCGTCGGGAAGTGGGCTGATATCGGCGTGAACGCCGTGCTCCTCCCTGGCGTCACGGTGGGGGAAGGAGCGATCGTCGGCGCCGGTGCCGTGGTGACGAATAACGTGTCCGACTACGCGATCGTTGCCGGTGTCCCCGCGAAGCTTTTGCGCTACCGCAAGGATCCGACGCAGAGACCGTGAACCTGTTCGGCGCCAAGAAAGCGAATAAGTACCGCCTGGTGCCGCGGGCGCCCGGTGACACGACGCCGCTCGATCCAACGATCGTCGACGCTCTTCGCAAGGCCGGGATGGATCCAGCGCGGTTCACCCTGGTCCCACTCGGGGCGGGCGAGGCGGACGCGCTGGCCTCACCTCTCTTCAAGACCGGCGCGCGTGTGGAGCACGCGTTCGCGTTCGAAACGGTGAACGGGGCCCTCGGCGCCATCGAGCGCGTCATCGACGATGATCTCGGCGCCCGGATCAGCAAGCAGGATTCGAAATGGATCGTCGTCTTCGACGCGCCAGAAGACCCTAACGTTGCCGCGGCAGACACCCATCAAGCGCTCGCGAAGCGGGTCGCTGACCTCGGCGCCGAAGAGCGAGGCTTCACCCATCTCACGATGAGCCTCACCAAGAAGACGGTGTGAGCGGCCTCTCGGGCGCGCGCGTCGTCATCACCGGCGGCGCGGGGACGATCGGGTCGCACATCGTCGACGCGGCGCTTGCGGCGGGCGCGCAGGAAGTCGTCGCGATCGACCTGCTTCTGCGCGGCGACCCGACAAACATCGCCGGGGCACTCACGACCGGCCGCGCGCGGCTCGTCGAGATAGATATCCGAAATCGCGAGGCGGTTCGCGCGAACATCGCTGGGGCCGATGTCGTCTTCCACCAGGCCGCGCTTCGCTGGACGCGCTGCCAGGAGAATCCGCGCGAGTGCCAGGAAGTGATGGTCGATGGCACCTTCAACGTCCTCGAGGCCGCGTCCGAGGCGAAGG
>JALYLL010000297.1 GCA_030774255.1 Chloroflexota bacterium
TTCGACCTCGAGCTCGCGGTGCAGCAGTCGAATGAGAACCCCGTGTACTACGTGCAGTACGCGCACGCGCGCATCGCGAGCATCCTGCGCACCGCCTCCGAGCGGGGGATCGACACGAACGGCGCGGACACCGCACTGCTCACCGACAAAGGTGAGCTCGATCTCGTTCGCCTCGTCCTACGGTTCCCGGAGCTCGTCGACGACGTCCGCCAGCACTACGGCGTGCACCAGCTCACGACCTATGCGCTCGAGCTCGCCGGCGCGTTCCATGGGTTCTATCGCGACCATCGCGTGGTCGACGAAGCGGATGTCGCGCGGTTCAAAGCGCGCTTATGCCTGGTGCAGGCCGTGCAGGTCGCGCTTCGTCAAACGCTCGGACTGCTTGGAGTCAGCGCGCCAGACAAGATGTGAGCTCGAGGGTTCATAGCGTCAGCCAACCTGTCCGATTCTTCCAATGCCCGCCTGCGCTGAGATGAGCGACGATCGCGCGTTCGAGCGTCGTGCGCTGTGGCAAGTCGTCGATGTTCGGTGCGATGCGATGGAAGACGAAACGCAGCACGTCCGCGTCGCCGTCGTAGCCGTGGCCGACGAGGTTGAACCGGCGCTGGAACCGGATGACGTTCGAGTCAGGCGCGAGGTACTCGGCGAGCTGCGGATCGAGCAGCCACGACGTGCAGATCGCAAGTTGCGTCGGCGTCTCCGGGAAATGGCGCGCGAAGAAGTGATGCGCCTGCGCGAACGAGTCGTCGCACGCCTCCGGCGTGAGCGGTCCGCTCTCCGGTATGTGGACGCCGAGCGCGGGGTCGCCCTCGCGGAACGCATCCGCGACGTGCGCCGCGCGTACGTTCGTGCGGTTGAACTGGAGACGGCCGAGCTGGTAAAGCGCGCCGCGGAAATGGAGCGTGAGCCAGCCGCTCGTCCGTAGACCGCCGTCGCCGAGCAGAAGCCGATCGCGTTTGAGGTTGCGGCCGAGGTCCGCGAGCGTCGCCCAGGAGATCTCGTCGGGGATGTGGCGCTCTCTGTGGAATCGTCGCGCGTCCGCCAGCGCGGCCAGGTACACGTAGACAAAGAAGTAGCGCCCCAGCGGCGTGGAGTCGACCGAAGGCCCGGGAAGCTCGAGCGGCGCGAAACCTCCGAGGTCTTTGACGAGCGAGTCGTACGCGCGCTCGAGCGATCGCCAGATCTCCCAGTCCGTCTCGGGCGTGGGCCACGCCGCGAGGATCTCCTGCCGGTCCTCCGGAGCGATCGCGAGGCGTTCGAAGATCACGGGCAGGTAGGTCCGATCGGGAAGCCGGAATCCGCCCGTCACGCCATGACGCTAGTCGAGCGATGTTACGGCGCCTTTGTCGGGCTTGCGCTCGGTCGCGCGCCGCCGCCGCCGAGGCCGGCATTGCCGGTCTGCGAACCGAACAGCTGCCCGAGGATGTTGGTGGAGCCCACGACGATCGCGGTCGCGGAGACCATCCCCGTCGAGTCGGTGGTCCCGACGATCGTGACCTGATCGTTGACCTTGAGGTCGCTGAGCTTCACGTCGGCCTCGGTCGTCTTCACGATGCGCGTGCTCGCGCCGACGAGCACGATCTCGGATGTTGTCGTCGGTGAGGCCGACGCCTGGGCGTTCTGTCCGCCGAGGGTGCGGTCGACCGCTGCGACCGTGATCGAGCCGTCATTCACCGCGAGGATGCGTCCGGTCACCGGTTGCTGTCCCGCCGCCGCGCCGGTCCCGCCCGCGCCGAAGCCGCCGCGTGCGCCGCTCCCGCCGCGCGCTCCGGTCGCGCCCGTCGTACCTGCGGTGTTCGTGGAGGGAGTCTGGGACCTGTCGAACGTCATGCCGGCCGCGAACCCGCCGCCCGCGAGGGCGAGCGCCGCGACGATTCCGATCACGATCTGTGGTGTCTTCATCTCATTACCCCTTTTTGTTTCGCTACTCGTATCTGAGTGCCTGGATCGGATGGAGCCGCGCCGCGCGCATCGCCGGGTAGAGCCCGAAGACGACGCCGATCGCGACCGAAACGCCCACGGCGATGATCACCGTGCCGCTCGTGATGAGGAGCGGCAGGCTTGCCGCCTGCGGGATGCGATGGACGACCTCCGTGATCGCCCAGCCCAGCAGGATGCCGATAACGCCGCCGAGGCCGGTGAGCGCCACCGCTTCGATGAGGAATTGGTTGAGGATGTCGCCGCGCCGCGCTCCGACGGCCTTGCGAATGCCGATCTCGCGCGTCCGCTCGTTCACCGACACGAGCATGATGTTCATGATCCCGATCCCGCCGACGAGCAGCGAGATCCCGCCGATCGCACCGAGCAGGAGCGTGAACGTGCCGGTCACCGAGCCGAGCGCGGCGAGCGTGTCGTTCTGGTTCGTCACCGCGAAGTCCGCGCTGGCGGGATCGTCGATGTTGTGGCGCACGAGAAGGATGTTGCTCACGTCGCTCGTGGTGAGATCCATCGTCTCGCTCGACGTCGCCTTGATCACGATCTGATTGACGCGATTCAGCTGGCCGGTCAGGACATGCTGTGACGTGGTGAGCGGGACGAGGATCTGATCGTCGCGGATCTGTCCGAACGTGCTGCCCTTCGTGCCGAGCACGCCGACGACGCGGAAGTTCAAGATGCGCGCACGCTGCGCGGCCGCGCCCTGGCCGCCGCCGAACGCCTGCCGGAGCTGGATCGTCTGCCCGACGGGGTCGATGTCGCCGAACAGGTTCACCGCTGTGGTCGATCCGAGCACCGCGACCTGCGCGTTCGTGTTGATGTCCGATGTCGTGAAGAAGTCGCCGCTGTCGAGGCCCCAGTCGCGCACGATCGGGTAGTCCTCGGTCACGCCCGAGACCTGCGTGTTCCAGTTCAGCCCGGCCGCCGTGACCTGCCAGCGCCCCGCCTGCTGTTCCGCCTCGGCCGCGGCGATCGAGTCGCCGAGCTGTTCCTGGATCGAGCGCATGTCGTCGATCGTGAGGCTCTGCGCCTGCGCGCCGGCTCCGCGAAGACCTTGATCGGTCGCGTTCTGGGGTGTGACGGTCACGAGATTCGAGCCGAGGTTGAGGATCGTGTTCTGCACGCTCTGCGACGCGCCGTTGCCGACGCTGACCATCGCGATCACCGCGGCGACGCCGATGATGACGCCGAGCATCGTCAACGCGGAACGCAGCTTGTTGACGACGAGCGACTGCAGCGCGGACCGGAACGAGTCGTAGAGCTTCATTCGGCGGCGCCGATGCCTACAGCGAGCTCCTCTTCGGCGCGGCGCGGGCGCGGGACGAGCTCGTCGCGCGCGATGAGACCGTCGCGCATGCGCACGACGCGTTTGCAGTGCTCTGCGACGTCCGGCTCGTGCGTGACCATGATGACGGTCTTGCCGAGATCGTTGAGCCGCTGAAAGATCGAGAGGATCTCAGCGCTCGAGCGCGAGTCGAGGTTCCCCGTCGGCTCGTCCGCGAGGATCATCGAGGGGTCGTTGAGGAGCG
>JALYLL010000298.1 GCA_030774255.1 Chloroflexota bacterium
CGGTGGCGGTCGTCCATGAAGAGCCGCGTGTACTGGTCCGCGATCTGCAGCGGTGTTTTGCCAGCGCGCTCGGCGCCGACCGCCATCTTGTCGACGCCCGCATCGGCGTCGCCCACGATGTGGCCAACGTCCGTGATGTTCATGACCTGCTTCACCCGAAGGCCGAAGTACTCGAACGTTCGACGGACGACGTCGGCGACCAGATAGCTGTACAAGTTGCCGATGTGCTGACGGTCGTAGACCGTCGGGCCGCAGTTGTACATGCCGACTTCACCGGGACGCAGAGGCACGAACGGCTTCACCGATCGCGAGGCGCTGTCGTAGATGCGGAGGTTTCCGGATTCTGGCCGCTGGATCAGTTCTTCTCCTTGGCGCTAGTTCGAGGCCAGTGCCACCACCAGCGCGGCGATCGCATCGCCCGCGCCGATCTCGCCCACGCCGTCATTCGTCTTCGCCTTGACGCTCACCGTTTCCGGCGTGACGCCCAGGCCGCGCGCGATCGCCTGACGCATCGCGGCGACGTGCGCGCCTAAGCGGGGCGCCTCCGCGATGACCGTCGCGTCGATCGAGACGACGGCGTAGCCCGCCTCGCGGACCTTCGATCCGACCTGGCGCAACAGCCCCTGGCTGTCCGCACCAGCGAAACGCGGATCGTCGCTCGGGAAATGCGATCCGAGATCGCCGAGGTTCGCCGCTCCGAGGACCGCGTCCATGACCGCGTGAAGGAGGACGTCACCATCGGAGTGGCCAACGAGCCCCGTCGGGTGCTCGATCGCGACACCGCCCAAGACCAGGCGGCGGCCCGCCACGAGACGGTGAATATCGTAACCGAGGCCGGCGCGCTGCGGCACGCTAGCGGATCTGCAAAGCGGGCATGCCGATGAGGCCCTTTGCGACGAGCTCCCGCGCGTACGCGAGGTCTTCCATGGTCGTGATCTTCAGATTGCGTCGTTCGCCGAGCACCATGCGCACCGGGAGGCCCGCGGCGCGCACGGCGGCGGCGTCGTCTCCGAAGGACCGATCCGCTACTGCGACCCGCGCCTGCTCGAGAACCTCGCGCCGGAAGGCCTGCGGGGTCTGCGCCGACCAGAGGCCCTCGCGCGACACCTCTTCTATAGCGACGCCTGCCTCGTCCGCGCGCCGCACCGTGTCCGCGAGCGGCAACCCGGCCACGGCGCTCCCTTCGGCACGCGCGATGTCGACACAGCGCGCGAAGAGAGACGGAGGCACGAAAGGCCGGGCGGAGTCGTGGATCGCGATGACGTCGG
Organism: Chloroflexota bacterium; assembly: GCA_030774255.1. Classification (GTDB taxonomy): domain Bacteria; phylum Chloroflexota; class Limnocylindria; order P2-11E; family P2-11E; genus 3-1-20CM-2-70-9. The sequence goes on from JALYLL010000298.1 coordinate 1,269, forward strand.
CGTCGTGCGCCGCCGCCAGCGCCGCCCAGCTCGACTGCGTTCTGGTATCGCCGCCGGCCACGACGCTCGCGTCCGGCGCGCGTGACCGGACGATCGCTTCGATTGGGCCGCGCGGTACATCCGGCCGCACGACGATCACGATCCGGTGGAACGCGCCGGAGGCGATGGCGGACGCGAGCGACCACGCGAGCACCGGCTGACCGCCGAGGTCAGCCGTGATCTTGTCGGTCCCGGCGCGCGTCGAGGTACCCGCCGCGAGGATCGCGCAGACCGCGCCTGCGTTAACGATCGATGGCACGCGGCCGGCGAGTCTCGGTGACCTCACCCTTGGGATGGCCGAAGATCATCCGGCCACCGACCGTCTGAAGGACGCGCATCACGGTGACCGGGAGCTCGGAACCGATGTGCCTCGCGCCGTTCTCGATGACGACCATCGTGCCGTCCTCGAGATAGCCGACCGCTTGGGCGGCCTCCTTGCCTTCCTGGATCACGCGGACGGTGATCTCCTCGCCCGGCAGGACGACCGGACGCACGGCTTTCGCGAGGTCGTTCATGTTGAGGACCGTGATGCCCTGGAGCTCGGCCACGCGATTGAGCCCGTAATCGTTGGTCATGATCGGGACGCCAAGGCTCTTCGCGAGCGTCACGAGCTTCCCGTCGGCGCCATTCCCCGCGGGATCCTCTTCCGACAGCTCGACCTTGACGGTCTCTTCTTTCTGCATCTTCGCGAGCATCTCGAGACCGCGGCGACCGCGCTCGCGACGCGATCCATCCGGGGAGTCGTTGAAGTACTGAAGCTCCGCGAGGACGAATTTGGGAACGATGAGTGTGCCCCGAACGTAGCCGCTCCGGACGACGTCGGCGATGCGGCCATCGATGATGATCGACGTATCGAGGAGAACGCGCGCGTCCGCGGTGCTCCCCCGGCGACTGCCCCGCACGCCTTGCGCGAACGCCGCCAGCTCGTTCCGCTTGACGGCCCCGGCCGTCGCCCCCATGACACCGAGCACGACCGCCGTGACCAGCGGTGCGTAGCGCCCTATGTCACCGGGAAGGAACGAGAGTGGGAACGCCACAAAGAGCGCGAGCATGAGCCCGATTGCGGCGCCGAATGCGCCGCCAATGAGGTCGCCTGCCGATGCCGCGCGGATTCGCTCGACGATGATGGCGGCGGGCATGACGGTGACGTATGGCGCGCCGAGCCATCCCAGGATCGCGCAGGCCGTCGCCAGAAGAAGAACGACGAGGACCTGGTTGTTGGCGGGCGTGACCTGGGTGACCTGGAGGAGATTGGCGCCGAGGAAGAATCCGAAAACGAAGCCAATGAGTGCTGCGACCAGACG
>JALYLL010000299.1 GCA_030774255.1 Chloroflexota bacterium
GAGTGTCTTGAGCGGCACAGACCGTTCATGTCGTGGGTGGTCGTTTCCTTTGTGATCCAGGCGCAGTCTCGGCTCATGTCATGGGAGGACACGCTCATGGATCGCCTACGTCAGCTGTTCCGATCGCGCCGCATCGACATCAAGCAGCCAGACAACGCTACGCAGCGCAGGCGCAGCAACCGGATGCGCTACTTCCTCACCGTCTTCGGCTCGCAGCACTGGGCCGAGCGCGTCGAGGGTCGCCGCACCTAAACTCGCCCTCGCCGAAAGAATCGGGGAGGGAACGACATGGCTGTAGAGCTCACGGTCAAATTGCCCAACCGCACGGGCCAGCTCGGAGCGCTAGCGGGCGCGCTCGGCGACGCCGGGGTCAGCCTGAGGAGCATCGCGGCGGCGACCGGCGGGGGAGCCGGCACCGTTTACCTCGTCGTCGACGACAAGGACGCCGCGAAGGCGCGTCGCGCAATCAAGAAGAACAAGTACCGCATCTCGGGCGACCGCAAGGTCGTCGAGGTGCGCCTCGCCAACAAGCCGGGAACGCTCGCGCGTGCCGCCAAGCGTCTGGGCAAGGCGAAGGTCAACATCGAGTCCGCGTACATGATCGGCCAGGGCAAGAAGAGCTCGACGCTCGGGATCGGCGTGAAGGACGCGCGCGCCGCGAAGAAGGCACTCGGCCGCCGCTGATTCTTACGACCGGTACTCCAGTACCGGCCGGTCGGACCATCGCTAAGACGAAGCACTGAAGCGAGCCTCGCCGCAGTCACAGGGAGGTTCGCATCAGTGCTTCGTCGTTTCTCCTCGGCCAGCGAAGGACTTGCCACGATTGAGTACGTCATCGGAGCCGCGGTCGTGCTCGGGACGCTCGTGATCGGCGTGACCGCATGGAACAACGGTCTGGTCGCTCGGCTCCAGGCCCTCGTCAGCCAGATGCAGGCGGTGCGCTGACGAAGGCTCTGCGCGATGAACGCGGTCTTGCCACGCTCGAAACCACGTTCGCCATCACGATCCTCGTGCCCCTTCTCTTCTCGATCCTCGAGTTCGGGGCCGCGCTCGAGCGTTGGCTGGCGCAGGACGCCGCGACCGTCCAGGCGGCCCGTTACGCCGGTGAGCTGGGGGGCGATGCGCCGGAGCTGCGTCGGTTTCTCGGCGACGAGCTTCGCGCCGCGGGCATCGACGCAGATCGCGTGAGCGTCGAGGTCGTTCCATCCCGCGTGGGGTGGCGCGAACCGGTCCGCGTGTCTCTTTCCTCCGCGTACCCAGTGAGCGTTCCATTCCTTTTCTCGACCACCGTTCCGCTTCGGTCGAGCGCGATCTCGCGCGGCGAGGTAAATCGATGAGAGACGATCGGGGTAGCGCGATGGTGCTCACAATCGTGCTTGCGCCCCTCCTCCTACTCGCGCTCGCCGGCGTCTTGCAGTTGGGAGCCTTGCGCGTCGCGGCCGCGCGTGTCCGGGCAGCCGCCGACCTGGCCACGCTCGTCGCCGTGAACGACCAGGACGATGCCGAGCTTGCGAGGTCTGGCGCGCTGAGACTCTCGGCGGATGCCGTCGACGTCGCGCGCGAGTACTTCGCCCGAGAGCTCGAGTTGTCCTCGTCACTCCTGGAAGGCGCAGCCGGCGAGATCGCCGCCGCCGCTGACGTGGCTGCCTATCCGTCGGCGCCGGCCTACGACGCTCGTACCGGTGCGCGTTACGACCGGCCGACCGTGCGCATCGCGGCGCGCGTGCCGGTGCGAACACCGGTCTTCGGCGCCCTCGTCCTCCGTTCTGTGACGACGATCGAAGTCCTGTCAGTGAGCTCGCCGCGATGAAGCGTCGCATCGCCGCCGCCGTCTTCGCGATCCTGTTTATTTCTTCCTCGCCCGCTCGCGCGTGGGACCCTTTCCGTGAGGACGATCCGTCAGAACCGGCTGAATCCGGGCGCGACCCGGATCCTGCGCCATTCATCGCGCCACCCCCAGACATCTATTACGTCACCGATACCTATGTCGCCGACATCGTGACCTCGAGCGGACCGGTCACCACGTACTCCACCAGCACCGTTCACGAATCGACGGGGAGCTATGCGCGCGTGCTGGACACGGTCGGCACCGGGGAAACGAGCGCGTTCGATGGGAGCGCCTTCAACGGCCGGCGCCGGCTCGCCGACGGTCGATTGGTGGCCGGCACGTACTACGAGAACTACGTGAGAACCGAGGGTGGCGGGTTCATTCCGATCTCCATCGTCTTCTTTCAGGACGACGCCGAGATCGCACGTCTGGGGGCGGCGACGCGCGTCCCGGGCGTCGAAGCTCCCGTCGGTTCAACGTCCTCAGCAACGACCCGACCGCTCGCGCCGGGTTGTTGTGTCGCCGAGCGACCGATCGTGGCGATCGCGACGCCGACGCCTGCCCCGACCAGGCCCATCCGGCCGGGCATATCGCTTCTTCCTGTGAGCGCCCCATTGGCGATCCTCGAGGTCCTTCGGGGTCGGGCCGTCTCCATGTACGTGCGTGCGTTCGTCGACGATCGCGAGGTCCCGGTGCGGTCATGGGCGGTCATCGGGGGCGACCCGGGCGAGGCGCTTGCCACCGCAGGTTCGGGCGCGGCCCCGTTCCGGACCTCGTGGCCTCGCCTCGCGCCGCCCGGCGCCACCTACGAGGTCGTGTTCAGGATCGAGGTCGACACCCCCGATACCGGTCATCGCATTGTCGATGCGGCGATCTCGGTTCTGGTCCGGTCGCCCGCGCTCGAACGTTGATCGGCCAGCGCGCCCTCGTCGTGCTCGCTCTCGTCGCGGGAGCGCTTGCCGGGACCCTCTATTACGTTGGAGCCCAGCGAAGTCCGGTCGTCGTCGCCTCGAGGGACGTCGATGCGACCCATCCTCTTGTCGCAGACGACCTCGCTGTTGTTTCGATCCCCGCTGACGCCGTTCCAGCCGGCGCCCTCATCGACGCGAACACGGCGGTGGGGAAAATGCCAAGAGCACCGCTCTGGCGTGGCCAGATCGTTCTCGGACCGGCTCTTTCCGAGGATGCGGCCTCGTTTCACACGGGTCTTGCGTTGCCGGTGGGTATGCGCGCCGTCGCGTTGCCCGTGTCGAGCGCCGCGCAAGCGGTCGGCGGTTCCATCGTGCCGGGTGCGCGCGTTGATGTGATCGCCGTGCCTGTCGCGGGACGCGCTCCCGGTGGCCGAACCACCGAGCTCCTGTTGCAGGGCGCACTGGTGCTCGACGTGCGATCGGAGACCGGCTTCCCGTACGGAACGGCCATCTCGAAAAGCGCCACGTCGAGCGTCAGCGAGCGGATCGGTAGCGTCGTCGTAGCGATCGATGCCCTCGACGAGGTGCGGTTCGCCGATCGCATCGCCACCAGCATGTTCGTCCTCACCCTCGCTGGGTCGCGTTGAGGTGTCCGTCCTTCGATGCGAGCGCTTAGCGACCGGCGACGTCGACGCGGCGATCGCGTCTCTCGGAGCCATGACTCTCGCGCGGACTCCCGTCGGAGCCTTCATCGAGGTCGACGATCACGCGGTCGATCGCGCTCGCCGCGTTCTTGCCTTCGCCGGCGTCCGCGCTTTCGTGTCAGCCGAAACTCTCGCTCCTCGTCCTGGGACCCGCGCCGCGATCGGTCGTGACCTGACCCCGCTACCTCTTCCATCCCTCGTCCTCGATCTCGTCCACGTGCGTCCGCTGCCGCTCGGGCCCGAGGCGGCTCGGTTGTTGCGGGCAAAGCCTTTACAGCGGGCGAACGCTACCCGCCGTGCACTTGTGCGCGATCTTCTATCCGGTTTCGACGCAGCGGTCGGATGGCGTCGGCGTGCGTGGACAACGCGCGAGGTGCTGCGCACAGCCGAGGCGCGCCGTGTCCTTCGGCCGGTGGTCTTCGACATCGCCGCCATCGGCGCTCCACCAGAGCGCCGCGCGCTCGCGCGCGACGGAGCCATCGCCCGTTGGCTCTTCGCATGAGCCGAATCCGCGCGTTCCTCGATGCCTCGCCGGTCTCGCAGATCGCGCTCGCGCTAATGCGCGAAGCGACGGGTCGGGCCGAGCCCCTCGCGGTTGTCGCGCCCGCGCGGCCGGCCGCGCTCCGCAGAGGGCGGCGTGTTGGGTTCTGGTCGCTCGCGGCCGGTGCGGGTTCGAGCACGGTCGCCGCATTGCTTGCTCATCGCTCCGCGGCGGGTGGCGAGGCGCCGCTCCTGGTGGATCTTGACCGTTGGGTCCCGTCGCTTGCGCTCCGCGCGGGCCTCACCGCGGCGAATGTCGCGGACGCGCTGCTACAGCCGGGGCGCGAGGGCGATCTGATCTCGCGCTGGTCGGCCATCCCGTTCCTACCTGGCGCGCCGTCGTTGCACGCGACATTCGATGGCGAGCGGCTCGTTGGTCTGGTCAACTCCTGCGCGGGAGGCCGCGCCGCGGTCCTCGACCTCGGTTCCGGTGCCGATTCGCTCGATTCGGCGCTCCTGTCGTCCCTCGATCGCCTTTGTCTCGTCGCGGGTACCCGGTCCGCGCAGCTGCAAGCCCTCTTCTGCGCCGCGCCGCTGCTCGGGCGCGTGCCGTGCGCGGTTGGTTTGGTGGTCGTGGGCGCAGGCGAAGAGGACGCCGCACGAGTCGCGGAGCGCGTGGGTTTCCCGCTTCTCGCTGCGATCCCACACGACTCGTATCTGGCGGACGATGCGTTCGCGGCGCGCGCTCCCACGTTGCGAGCGATAGACGCGCTGCTTCGCGCGCTCGCATGACCGATCCGGCACTCGTCGCCCGCGTGCGGGCCGAGGTCGCGGCAGGGATCGATCCAGCCGGGCTTCTCGCCGCCTACGCGGAGCCCGCGCGACGAGTGCTTCTTCGCGAGCGGGTGCGGGTGGCGGCCCGAGTGGCGGTGGCCGACGCAGAGCTCGACGCGATGTGTGCCGAGCTGTTCGGCTTCGGTCCGCTCCAGCCGCTGCTGGACGATCCAGAAGTCACAGACGTACTGGTCAACGGTCCGAAGGACATCTTCTGCGAGCGTGCTGGCCGCCTCGAGCGCGTCGACATAGCGTTTCACAGCGCTGACGATGTGGCCGAGCTCGCACATCGCATCGCCGGGAGCGTCGCCCGCGAGCTGACCCTCGAACGCCCATTCGTCGACGCTCGTATGCGTGACGGCAGCCGTGCGAACGCGGTCATCGCACCGATCGGTGGGCCGAGTCTCTCGATCAGAAAGTTCAATCGGCTCTCGATCCCGCTCCGCGGACCGGCTCCCTCGTGGGTCGCAAGCGGCCTCCATGACGACGCGGCGGCCCTCCTCGAAGCGTGCGTCCGCGAGCGGGCGAGCATCCTCGTGAGCGGGGCCACAGGATCGGGCAAGAGCACGCTGCTCCGTTCGCTCGCCGCCGCGATCCCGGAGGACGAGCGCCTCATCGTGATCGAGGACACCAACGAGCTCGTTCTCCCGCACCCGCACGTCGTTCATCTCGAATGCGTCCCGGCGCGCGACGGATCGGGCATCGGAATCGCGGATCTCGTCGCGAATGCGCTGCGGATGCGGCCGGATCGCATTCTCGTGGGCGAGGTCCGCACGCCGAGGGAGGCCTCAGCGCTTCTCGAGGCGCTCAGTACGGGGCACGAGGGATCCCTGACGACCGTTCACGCAGGATCGGCGGTAGGCGCGATCGACCGGCTGGCGTTACTGCTTGCGCGTGCCGGTGAGCTCGGGGCGACCGCGATCGCGCGCCACGTCGCTCAAGGAATCGACGTTCTCGTACACGTCGTGCGCGATCGAAGGGGCACGCGGTCGGTGCTTGAGATCGCGGCGATTGAGGAGAGCGGGGTGATGGTTCTCTGGCGAGCGGGCGATGAGACCGTGCGCATGCCCGCGCGCCTGCGCCAGAGGCTCGGATGAGCGTCGCCGCGGCCGGAGCCCTCGCGGCCGCTCTTGCCGTGAGCAGTGCGGTCCTCGCGCCGTTCGCTCGACATGCCACATCGTCCGGACTACCCGTCGGCCATCCCGATCGTCGAGCGCTCGACGATGCGAACTGGCGCGCGCCGCTCTGGCAATGGGAGTTGCTGCGCGTGGGCTGCATCCTGGCGGGCGCGACCCTGTCGCTCGCGACGCCACTGCCGCTCATCGCGATCGTCGCGGCGGCCGCGCTCGTTCCATCGATCGTTATCCGCTCGCGAGCCGGTACGGTTCGCTGGCGAGCCCGACGTGCGACGACACATCTGTTGCGCGCCACGGAAGCCGCACTGCGGTCGGGTGCGTCGCTCCCGGAGGCGCTGCGCCGGGCGTGCGGCGCGGATGGCGAAGATCGGCTGGCGCGACGTCCGTTCGCCGACGCGCTTCGCGCGTTCGACCTCGGCGCTCCACTCGATGGCGCACTTCGAGAGTCCGCGCACGGCGTGACCGATCGGCGCTCCCGGATCGCACTCGAAACCCTCGCGATGGGGATCGCATCGCGGCTGCCGTACGACCGCGCCGGGATCCTGGTCGCAGCAGTCGCCGATCGGCTCGCGTTCGAAGAGCGTCTCGACGAAGAGATTCGCGCTCGTACCGCCGGCTTGCGTTCTCAGGTCGTCCTTCTCGCCTTGGTAGTACCTGCGATCGCGGCCTATCTCGCGTTCACGGTGCCGTCGCTCGCGGCCACGCTTGGACAACCACTCGGACGGTTCGTCCTCATTCCGGCGGCGCTCGCTCTCGAAGTGATCGGGATTCTCGCGAGCCGTCGCGCGATCGAAGGAGCGCAACGCTGATCACTTTCGGGGCTGTTCTCGCGGCGACGTCGTTGTTCGCCGCGGTATTCGCGAGCCGTCCACGATCCGCGGTCGGAATGCGACTCGCCCAACTCGCACCGCGGGGCCACACGCCGCGACTTGCTCGATCGCTGCTCGTCACAGGTGACCTCGCGCAGAGCGGCCTTGGCTGGAGCGAGAGCGATCTCGTGCGCGCAAAGGTCGTGGCGGCGCTTGCCGGTGCCGCGTTCGCGGCGGCCGTGAGCTTGATCGCTCCGATCGGCCCACTCGTTCTCGTTGTCGCCGCCTATACCGGCTTCATCCTGCCCACGCTTCGCGTCGACCGGGCCGCGGCGCATCGGCGGTCGGAAGCGGAGCATGCGCTCGTCACGCTGGTCGAGTGGGCGGAAGCGCTCGTGGCGAGCGGTCGCCCGGTCGAGACCGCATTCGCCTCGATCTCTGAGCGAGGCGTCCGTGGCCGGTTGATCGATGACGCTCTCGCTGCTGCCTTGCGTTCGTACGCGCTGGGTGCGCCGCTGTTTCCGGCGCTCGCTCGTGAGGCCGAGTCCGCCGGGTTGCCGGCTCTCGCTGGCATCGCGAACGACCTCGAACGAGCCCGTGACCTCGGTCGCGGCGCGCTCGTGGTCCTACGCGATCATCGCGACCGTCTCCGCGGAGCTGAGCGTTCGAAGAGCCTGGATGCGGCAGGTCGCGTCGAAGGGCGGCTCATGCTGGTTCTGGTCCTGTGCTACCTGCCGGCGCTGATGCTGCTCGTCGTGATCCCGCTTTTCCTCGGACTCCTGGACGGTCTCTTCGTCTAGAGACATGCGTACACTGGAAGATCGAGGCGTATCGAGCAGGCCTCGCGAGGGAGTGAACGATGCCGAGTATTGGTGGTCCCGAGCTTCTTCTCATCCTCGCGGTCGTGCTGATCGTCTTCGGGGCAGGGAAGCTGCCCGACGTTCTCGGCCAGCTGGGCAAAGGCGTACGGAGCTTCCGCGACGAGTCCACGAACGACAAGCCCGCCTCTGTCACCGCGGGGTCGACGACGTCCGCCGCGACCGCGGCGCCCGGGACGACGATCTATTGCCGCAACTGCGGACGGCCGAACCCGAGCGACTCCAAGTTCTGCACGAACTGCGGACAAGCGCTCTAGCTCACGGGCTTCGGCCAGGACGCCTACGACTTCGTCCATGGGCGCTACGCGCTCGATCCCGTCACGGCCTCGATCGCCGGCATCCACGCCCACGACCATCGCCTCGGTGACTTCACCGCCGCAGGATTCGCGGCGCGCGACCGGTTCAACGACGAGTGGCTTCCGCGTCTCGAGGCGCTCACCGAGAACGAGCTCTTTCCCGCGGAGCGTGTCGACCGCGCGCTGATCGTCGCGGACCTGCGCGGGGAGCGGGCCGTCCGCTCGTTCGCGCGCTGGCGCAGGCAGCCGACGCTCTACTCCGACCCGATCACGCGCGGCGCGTATTACGCGTTCCTCCGCGAGCACGCGCCGCTCGCCGAGCGCGTCGCGACGCTCGCGGAGCGACTCGTAGAAGCGCCGGCTGCTCTCGAAGCCGCGAAGGCGAACCTCGATCCCGCGCTCGTCCCGCCCGAGTGGGTCGAGATCGCGCTTCGCACGGTGCCGGCGGGCGCCGCGTTCCTGCGCGTCGGTGCGTCTGCGCTGCTGCCCAAAGCGACGCCGCTCGATCGCGCCGCCGAGCGTGCGTTCCGTCCAGCCGCGGAGGCCGCCGCGAACGCGCTTGACGATTACGCGCGGTGGCTGGCGAAGAGCCTCCGTCCGAAGGCCCGCGGCTCCTTCGCGATCGGGCGCGATGCCGTGGATGCCTGGCTGAAGGAGAAGGAGCTCCTGTATCACGACGCGATATCGCTTCGCGAGTGGGGCGACGAGTTCTACGCGGAGACCGAAGCCGCCCTCAACAGCGCGGCGATGGATCTCGGGCATCAGGACTGGCGGGCGGCGATCGACGCGGTCCGCGAGGACCATCCCACCGAAGAGACCCTCGTGGAAACCTACCGCGCCGAGATGGAGCGGTCTCGCCTCGCGGTCTCGACGGCGGGCCTCGCCACGATCCCCTACGGCGAGGATCTCATCGTCGAGGCGATGCCCGAGTTCCAGCGCCCGACGTATCCGTACGCCGCGTACGTCGGCGCCGGGCCCTTCGAATCGTCGCGCAGGGGACGCTTCTGGGTGACGCTTCCCGACGCCGTTGACGACGAGAAGACGCGTCGCGAACGGCTCGAGGGTCACCCGCGCGCCGGGATCGCGGTGATCGCGTGTCACGAGGGGTACCCCGGCCATCACCTGCAGCTCACGGTCGCGGCGGACCAGCCGTCGCTCGCGCGGAAGGCGATTCGCTCGAACCTGATGGTCGAAGGCTGGGGTCTGTACGTGGAAGATCTCATGACCGAGCTCGGCTACCTCGACTCGCCGCAGACGCGGCTGCTTCGACTAAAAGACTTGCTCTGGCGCGCTGCGCGCGTGACCGTGGACGTCGGCCTCGCGACAGGCGAGATGAGCTTCGACGACGCCGTGCGGTTCATGGTCGAGCGGGCGCGCCTGGAGCAGCCGAACGCGATCGCGGAGGTGCGCCGCTACACGCTCACGCCGCTGCAGCCATCGAGCTACGCGCTCGGCCGCGCCGCGATCTTGGCGCTCCGGGACAAGGCTCGCGCCGCGGGCTGGGGGATGCGGCTGTTTCACGATCGGCTGCTCGGCGCGGGCTCGCTCCCGCCGCGCCTGCTCGAACAAGAGCTCGGCCTCTAAAGAGAAAGGCCCGCCTTTTGGCGGGCCCTTCTCAAGTTCGAGCTTCGGTTCTATTCGGCGAGACGCGGGAGGATCGGCTGCGCGGTGTTGTTCGGGCTGTAGTTGATCGTGAGGTTGCCTTGCTGGATCTCGACCTGTCGCGCGACGAGCTGACTACCGGAAAGGGTCGCGTTGTTGCCGTCGAGCATGAACAGCGCCGATGGCAGGTAGAGCGAGCCGATGCCGTTGAAGTTGCCGTTGCCGCCGATCTCGAAGTCATTCGAGCAGGCGGGGTCCTGGTAGAAGAGGAGGTTCTTCCAAGTTCCGGTCGTCATTGCGTCGAGATCGATGTCGCCGTTTCCGGTGAGGGAGACATCACTGCAGTTGGGGCTCAGCCCGGGAGGCGCCGGATAGGTGCTGTAGGTGTTGTAGATGAAGACACCGCTACCGGTAACGAGGCCGTTGCCGGAGGTGTCGAAGCCGGCCTCGACGATGTACACGCCGGGATTCAGGTGGAAGACTTCGTTGCCCGAGCCCCTGATCGAGACCTTGTAGACCCCAGGGTCGAGAGTCGTGACCCCGCCGACGGGCGACGGGAGGCTCGTGTAGACAGGGGTCGGCGCCGGGACACACAAGGGGCCTGAACAGACGGACGGCTTCGGAAAGCCCGCGAATGGATCGGGTACCTGGTTGTGGCCGGCGTTCACCGGGACCGGGGGCGTGAGATTCGACCAGCAGCCGGTCGCCTGGCCGGTCACGTCGAGGGTGTACGGCGTGTCAACAGTGAACGCGGCGCCCGGCGGGCAGGCGTCGTTCTCCGAGGCGTTCGGGCTCGTCGAGTTCACAAGGATCCCGCCTCCGTTGAGATCGACGGAGCCATTGTTGCCAGTCCAGAAGCCACGGTTGGTGTTGCCTCGGTCGAGCGCCATGATCGCGTAGCCGTTGTTGAGCGGCTCGGAGCCGGCGACGCCGCGTGCGCGCACGGGGTTGAAGGCGGCCTGGGCCGGTACGAGCGAGGTCTTCACCTGCCTGGTGATGCTGACCTCGATGTGCTGGACGTTGCCGACGTAGCTGCCCGAAATGGGCGGCCAGTAAACGGTGACGGTCGTCTGTGTCGCCGCGTCGATGCACGGTCCAGCTGTCGATAGAAGGCACGCGCCGCTCGAGTAGCCGTTGGTCAGGGCGTCCGTGCGCGCGGCGGTGATGGCCTGGGCCCCACTGCCCTGCTGATAGAGGACCACCGCGCCCGCGAACGCCGCGGCGTCAGCGGCCTCCTGCTCGGCGCGCTTGGCCGAGTACAGCTGGCCCGCGTCGATCGCGAGCCCTACCGCGAAGAGCAGGGCCAGCATCGTGATCGCGAACAGGACGACGGCCTGGCCCTCTTCACCGCTGTCGCGTCCGAAGAATCGACGGAATGAGTTCATCTTTGAATCACCAGCTGCGATCCCCCCCTCAGGGTTATTTGGAACGCCCCACCCAGCATGTACGCAGACGGGAGCGGAACGAACGGTGCGGAAGCTTCGACGGCCACGCGGCAGTTTCGGTCGGCGCAGGCCACCGCCGGATTCGTGCCGGGATACGTGTTGGGATACGTGACGGTCACGGTCACATTGGGCACGCCGATCGCGGCCTGCTTGACGACGGTCGCGATGTACCCGATGACGTGGTCGTTGACGTCTGTCGGGTCCGCCGCCCCCACGGTCCATCCGTCCGGCAGCGGACCGACTCCCGCTGATCCGTGGACGATCCCAAAGCGCGTTCCTTCGCGTGCCGCATACGCGAGCGTGTTCTCTTGCCACACCGCGCGCGCGACGTCGAAAAGCCCGGTGATGATGAGGAGCATCAGCGGCAAGAGCAGCGCGAACTCGACGAGCGATTGGCCCCTGTCGTCGTCGCGGTCGGTGAAGAAGCGCGCTAGCTTGCTCAATAGAAGGTCCTCATCGTTGTGCTGCGGCTGAAGTTCGCGGTGTTCGGTATGAACGGCCACGGCACGATGGTTCGGAACGTGTATTCGACCGTGACCGTGTAGAAGCACGGATCCGCGACCGTCGGTGTCGTGAAGCACTGCGTCCCGTCCGTATGCTCCGCTCGAAGCGGGGTGACGATGTTCACACCGCCGAGGTTGATGCCGGGCGTGCGCGAGATTTCGTCCGACGCTCGCGCGGCCGCGAGTGCTGGGGTCGGCGCGAAGTTGATGGCGTACGCCTCGGCGCCGGCCCGCGCCCCGTTCTGGACAGCGAGCTGGACAGCGAAGGCTCGGGCAAGGTCAGCCGCGCCGATCAGGCCGAAAACGAGGATCGGCAGCAGCAATGCGAGCTCGACCATCGACTGGCCGAATTGCTCTTTTGCCGCCTGGCGCAAGCGTCCAAATATGTTGCCCACTGGTCGTCAGTCTAGGTAACGAGCGAGCCCTGCCAACCCGTATGCGCTCCCCCGTTAGTACCAGTTCGGGGGCATCACGCGTACTGCGCCGTATTGACTAGCTAGTCCGCTGCAGCGACGGGTGCGCGAGCCTGCGACATGACTGACGCGACGATCGTTAGGGCGTCATCGATGTCATTTGTCTCAACATCGTGGTGCGTAACTGCGCGAAGCCGTGGCGAATTACCGAGATATCGCGAGATGCGAAGACCGTTTTCGGCGCACGTTTGCACGAACGCGCCCGCTTCCATCCACGCCGGGTCGATCTCGAACGAGACGATGTTCGTGACGACGCGGTCGGCGTCGATGCGGATCCCGCGAATCTCGGCGAGACCCTTCGCGAACGCTTTGGCGTTG
>JALYLL010000300.1 GCA_030774255.1 Chloroflexota bacterium
GGCGCGGGCTCTGGACGCCTATGTCCGAGGGCTGACTCCGACCGAAGCAGTCCTCCGCGCGAAGGTAGACGAGCTCAAGGAGCAGCGGCGGGGGATTGAGCGTCGGATGGCAGGTGTGCGCGACGCGCGCGCTCAAGCTGCACGGAGCGCAGGAGAAGCGTCGGATCTGCGCAAGATCCTCGCGACACTCGGCGAGCGGGCCCGCAATGCCGACCCGGAGACGCGCGCGGCGATCCTGCGCCGATTGGTGAAGCGCACGCGCGTCTATCGCGACGGCGAACAGAAGCATCTTCAGGTGGTCTACGGGTTCGGGGAGCCGAGTCCTGCGGCCACACAATCAATCAACACGGGTTCATTGCCGCGACGAGGACGAATCGGGCGGGGTACGTGGCGGCGCCTCCGGCGCGCGAGATCGTGATCGAACGCTCCTCGAGCGGTTCGCGAAGCGTGTCGAGCACCCCTCGCGAGAACTCGGCGACCTCGTCCAAGAACAGGGCGCCGCAATGCGCCAGGCTGACCTCGCCCGGGCGGGGTGGCGATCCTCCGCCGACCAGCGAGAGGTGCGACGCGGTGTGATGCGGAGCGCGGAAGGGCCGCGCTGTGAGCACCGGGTGGCGCGGGTCGGTGAGCCCGGCGACGCTGTGGACCGCGCTCGCAGCGAGCGCCTCCTCGTCGTCCAGCGGCGGAAGAATGGACTCGAGGGCGCGCGCGAGCATCGTCTTGCCGGTACCAGGCGGTCCGACGAGCAGAAGGTTGTGACCGCCCGCCGCGGCGATCTCCAGCGCGCGCTTCGGGGTCTCCTGCCCCGCGATGTGCGCCAGGTCGACCGCATGCCGCGGCGCGGCGGCGCGTTCGGGCACCGGCGTCGGGGCGATGCGCGCCCGACCCTCCAGATGGTCCACGACGTCGCGCAGGGATGCGAATCCGAACGCGTCGACGCCGCACGCGGCTGCTTCGGCCGCGTTCGCGACGGCCGCCAGCACCTCTTGAATGCCGCGGGTCGCGGCGTGGCGTACGCGTGGCATCGCTCCGCGAACCGGGCGCAGCGCACCGTCCAGCGCGAGCTCCCCGAGGCAGAGCGCGGTGACGTCCACGTGCAGCTGCCCGCTGGCGCGGAGGATCCCGAGGGCGATCGCGAGCTCGAAGCCCGTGCCTTCCTTACGGCGCTCGGCCGGCGCGAGATTCACCGTGACCCGGCGCAGCGGGAACTCGAAGCCGGAGTTCCGCACCGCGGCGCGCACGCGTTCGCGCGCCTCCTGCACCGCGGCATCGGGGAGCCTGACCACGACAAGCGCCGGCAGGCCGTTCGCGACGTCGACCTCGACGGTGACGAGGGCCGTTTCGAGTCCCCACAGCGCGCATGCGGTGACGCGCGCGACGGAGCGTGCGGTAGCGGGCCGGTCCGGCGCGGTGATCGTGATGGGCGGGAGGCTCGGCGGGCGAAGGCGCGAAGGGAATAGGACGTCCGGCCAGTACCGCGGTCCCGGCCGCTCCGGCAGACTAGGTTGCCTTGAGCTGGCGACTCGCCCTGGCGCTGTTCGGGCTCGCGCTCCTGACACGCCTTCCGTTCGCGACGACGAACTTCTACGCGCCCGACTCGGTCCTCTACGCGCGCGGCATGGCCGAATTCGATCCATTCGATCAACGGCCGCAGCCGCCCGGATACCTCTGGTACATCCTCGTCCTGCGCGCGATCGACCTCGTGACGCACGACCCGAATCGCGCGATGACGATCGTCAGCGCGCTCGCCGGCGCGGCGACGGTCGCCCTCGTCTATCTGCTCGCGGCGCGCCTCTACGACGAGCGGACGGCGAAAGTCTCGGCGCTCTTCCTCCTCACCGCCGTCACGTTCTGGACGTATGGCGGCGTCGCCTACCCGTACACCCTCCTCGCGGCGCTCACGACGATCTGCGCGCTGCTCTTCTGGCGGGCCGTGGATCCGACACAGCCCCGCGCGCGCCGAGGACCGAATCTCGTCGTCGCGTCCATCGCGTGGGGGGTCGCGATCGGCTTCCGATCGGACCTCGCGATATTTCTCGCGCCGCTCTGGCTTCTCGCCGCCACCAGAGCGACGATCGCGACCGCGACGCTATCGGCCGGAGTCGTCGCGGCCCTCGTAGGTGTCTGGGTCTTCGCGAGCGCGCTCGCCGACGGAGGCCTGGCGCGCTTCCTCGAAGCCGTCAGCATCCAGAGCAAGTTCGTCGACGACCGCTACAGCGTCTTCGGCAACGGAGCGATCGCGATCTATCGCAACACATATGAGCTCGGCCGCTTCCTCGGCCGCGGGCTGTATTTCCTTATCCCGCTCGTCGCGGCGACGATCATCTCCGTCGAAGCGCGGCGGGTCGAGCTGCGCGATCGCTGGCGTACCGCGTTCATGGTCCTGTGGACACTCGCGCCGCTTCCTTTCTATGTCTTCGTCCACATCGGCGAATACGGCTACATCTTCAGCATGCTGCCGGGACTCGTGATCATTGCGGCACGCGGCTCGATCGCGCTCGCGAAAGGCTTGCGTATGCCGCGCACGTTCAAATGGCTCGTCGCCGCAGTCGTTCTCGGCAACGCCGCGATCTTCCTATTGAGCGACACGCCGATCTCAGCGCGCGACATCGCACGTCACGACCGCGGGATCGATGAGAAGATGGCGTATCTCGCGTCGTTCGCGCCAGATTCGACGGAGGTCGTGACGGCGTACGACGACGTGCTGGTGAACCACTACCTGCATGGACCGCCCGTGCTGCGCTACGACCCGGTCGCAACTCCCGCGTTCACGCTGTCGCTCGGCTGCGACGTCGCTCCGCCTCACAAGCCCTGCGCGAGCACGGACGTCGACGTGGTCCTTTGGGACGATCTCCTCCGAGCGGAAGGGCCAGGCTGGCAGGAGGTCCGCTTGCCGCACGGAGGACGCCTCCGGATCGCGCATCTCCCCCGTTCGGCCTCACTACTGGTGAGCGAGGGCCTCGGAGTAGAGATCGTCCGCTAGCGCCCCTACGAAGCCTCGATGAGCTCCACCCGGGTCCCGTCGATCCCCACGGTGAGCGCGGCGATCACGACCCGCCACCGCGCGTCGCGCTCCCCGCGCATCGCGAGCCAGCCGGCGCCGAGGCGCGCGAGCCGTCCCAGCTTGCGCCGGTCGACCGCCTCCGCGGCCGCAACGAACGAACCAGCGCTCCGCGTCTTCACCTCGACGAATACGTAGCCATCCCGGTCGCGACAGATCAGGTCGATCTCACCGAAGCGCGTGCGTTGATTCCGGGCGATGACGTGGAGGCCGCGGCGGACAAGCTCGATCTCAGCCGCGCGCTCTCCCGCTAGCCCCAGGGCACGCCGATCCACGCCGAGAGAATCGGCTCGTCATTGCGTCGGTGTGATGCGGATGACTTGGTCGGCGGACCCGTTGCTCGTCGTCAGATAGAGCGATCCGTCGGGGCCTTGCCGGACCGTGCGGATGCGCCCGTATGTGCCGTCGAAGAAGATGTTCTGTTGCGTCGCTATCGTGCCCGCGAGCCTGAACCGGCGAAGGTCGGACTCCTTCAATGTCGCGACGAACAGCGAGCCATCGTATGCCCCCCACTGCACGCCCCGCGCGAAGTCGGCGCCGCTCGTCGCGAGCGTCACGTTGCCGGACGACCACGCTGGGTCGACGAAGCGGGGGTCGCCGCACGGCCCGCGGCAGACCGGATATCCGTAGTTCGCGCCCACGCGAAGGATGTTGATCTCGTCGTGCGTGTCGTCGCCGTGCTCGACCTCGATAACGCGGCCGGTCCCGGGCTCGAACGTAAGGCCCTGTGGGTTGCGGTTCCCCATCGTGTACACAGCCGTGCGCGCTGCGGCGCCCGGCATGATCGGGTTGTCGACGGGGATGGTGCCGTCGGAGTTCACGCGCAGGACCTTGCCGTTCAGCACGTTGGGGTTCTGCGCGTTCGCGAGGTCTCCTGCGTCACCCATCGTCACCCACAGCTTGCCGTCCGGGCCGAACCGGACCCGGCAGCCGTCGTGGTTGCTGTTCGCGCGCATGCCCGAGCGGATGACATAGCCGTCGAAGACGGGCGCGTTGCCGTTCATCCGGTAGCGCAGCACCTGATTAAGCCACTGGCCGCCGTCGTTTACGGACACGCAGATGTAGAGGAGGTTGTTGGTCGCGAAGGCGGGGTCGAGCTCGATGCTCATGAGCCCCGACTCGCCAGACGCGTTGATGTTGGCGACCGGGAATACATTCGCGAGCTGGACGGCGTTCGGCGCCGCGCTCGCGAAGATGAGGATGTTGCCGACACGCTCGGTCACGAACATGCGCCCGTCCGGCGCGAACGCGAGGTCCCACGGGATCGCAAGCCCTGATCGGATGACCGTGGCGGTCAGTCGCGGAACGCCGCCGGGAGGGAGCGGCACGGTGATCGCGAGGAAGACGCCCTGATCCTCCATCCACGCTGTGCCATCGATCACGGGGCGGAGGTGCAACGAGTACGTTCCCGCGGTCTGCGGCGCGCGCACCTGGAAGGTAAAGGTCGCGTTCGCACCCGGCGGGACCGTCGTCTCGGTCTGCGCGGCCACGCGATTGGCCGACAACCAGTTCACCCCAAGGGGGGCCCACTGCGCGTCGTCCTGATTGATCCCAAGACGCGCCTCCTGTCCGAGCACGCCCTTGGTCCAGGTCTGGGTGCCCGTATTGCGGAAGACGATCGATAGAGGCGTACTCACCTGCCCCGGCTGCAACGTTGGGTATGGCGACTGGCTCACCCACGCGCTGTGGAATCCGGGGTCGCTCACGAGGAGGACGAAGACGCCCTCGTCCTCGAGATGCTGTGATCCGTCGATCACCGGATGCAGCGGTAGCCGATACGTGCCCGGGGTCGATGGGGCTCGCAGCGTGAACGTGAAGGTTCCGATCGCGTTGGGGGCCACGCTGATCTCGGTGGTCGTGGCGACGCGATTGGGGCTCAGCCATCCGACCGCCATACCGGCGTCGGCAAAGGCGGTCGAGTCGCCGGTGACCGCGAGGTTCACCTGACGGAAGGGACTCCCACGGTTCCAGCTCGTGTCCCCGGTATTACGGAAATGGATCGTGTAGGAGACCGTCTGGCCGGGGCGGAGCGTGGGCCAGGGTGACTGATCGACCCATGCGGCGTGGAAGCCGGTCGCGGCCAGGGTGGGCTGGGCATCGAGGAAGAGCGAGGCTAAAAGGAGCGGCGCGAGCAGCGCCAGGCGAAGCAATCGCGGCGTCATCGCTCGGTTAACGCGCTAGAGGTCCTTCTCGTACGAGATCCACGCGGGCTGCTTCGCGAAGCCCATCGCCTCATTGATCGAGAGCATGGGCCGGTTGTGGACGTCGTTCCAGGTCTTGATGTGCTCGATACCTTTGTCGATGGCGTAACGGACCGTCCGCAGCTTGAGCGCCATGGCGATGCCCTTACCGCGCGCTTCGCGCCGGACACCGGTTATCCCCTGCCAGAGAAAGGTCGGGTCGTCGAGCGACCGGAACATGTTGGACACGCCGAGGTACCGCCCGTCCTCGTCGATCGCGAGGTAGAACGCGTCGAGGAGCGCGTTGGGTGCGTCGATGTCGTCCCGGCGGAACTCGTCGAAGGTGTGACGTGTCGGCGGATCGACGCTCGGGATGTCCATCCGGCAGTCCTCGTTCAACTCAAACGCTTTCTGGAGGGCGCCAGGATCGCGCTGCATCTCGTCGGCGAGGGTCACGATGCGGATGCCCTGCTTCGCCACGCGGTCGTCGGCCGTGCCGAAGCGCGCGAAGTCGAACCCTCTCACGACGAGGCGGGACTCCCAGTCGCGCTTGACCTCACGGTAGCCACGCTTCGTCAGGAAACGGACGCCGTCGGTCATCGACTCCTTCGCGGCGGAGGCGAGGGCTAGGGCGCCACGCTCGGTGACCGCGCCCGCGAGCTTGTCATGCAAAGCCGTGCCGTGACCGCGGCCGCGCTGGTCGGGCAACACAGTGATGTCGACCCGGTACTTGGTCGGAATGAATGCCCAGCGCATGTGATTGACCTGGCCGTAACCGACGACACGCCCGGAGTCCTCGGCGACCAGACGCAGCTTGAAGTACTTGCTGTGGTCCCATGTCTCGTCCCAATGGCGCCACTCTTCGACGGTCTCGCCGTAATCGGGATACGAGGCCTTGCCGACTGCGACGAGCGTCGGGTAGTCCGCGGGCGTGGCGGGGCGCACTGTGGTTTTGGGGGAGGTCTTCACGGCTCGCGAAATCTAGACGACGCACTCCGCGCCGAAAACGTCAACTCGGTGACACTCCGGCCGGCTCGAGCTCGAGCGCGATCTGGTTCTCGGTGGACAACATCATGCGCACCGTCCCGAAGTCCTCACGGTGGAACGGCGTGACGCCGAGCTCGCGCAATGCCTTGCGGTGATCGATCGTCGGGTAGCCGCAGTTGTGTTCCCACCCGTAGCCGGGGTACTTCGCCGCGAGCTTCGCCATGAGGCGGTCGCGCGTGACCTTCGCGACGATCGACGCGGCGGCGATCGAAAAAGACTTCGCGTCGCCCTTCACGATCTCGGTATGTCGCCCGGGCGCGAACGCCGGGTCGAGAATCCGCCGTCCGTCGACGAGGACCCAGTCGTATTCGCCGATCTGTCGCAGGGCCCGAAGCATCGCGACGTGACTCGCGTGATAGATATTGAGGCGGTGGATCTCCGCGAGCGACGCGGCGCCGATGCCGACCTTCACCACCCGGCCGCGGATCGAGTCGAGAAGCCCCTCGCGCTGGAGGCGCGTGAGGACCTTCGAGTCGTTCACTTTGCGGATGAGCTTCGTGTCCGGTGTCACCATGCACGCCGCCGCGACGACCGGTCCCGCGAGCGCGGCCATGCCGACCTCGTCGACGCCGACCACACGCAGAAGCCCTTGCGCCCATAAGCGCTTTTCGTTGTTAAGAGATGGCAACGAGGCTAGGTTCGCGGACCGGCTATGCGCCGGTCAAGTCATCGCCGCTTTTCGCGGAGGGTGGCGGCCTTGCCCACTCGGTCGCGGAGGAAGTAGAGAGCCGCACGGCGTGCGTGCCCGTGGCGCACGAGCTCGATCTTCTCGACGCGCGGCGAGTGGACCATGAAGGTGCGCTCGACGCCGATGCCGCTCGCGATCCGGCGGACGGTGATCTGCTTGTCGACGCCGCCGTTGCGCACGCGGAGCACGGTGCCCTCGAAGTTCTGAAGGCGCTCGCGGTTCCCTTCGACGACCCGCACGCTCACGCGCACGGTGTCTCCGGGCCGGATCTCGGGTAGATCGGCCTTCAGCTGCTCTCGGGCAAGCGTGTTCAAGAGGTCATTCATAGGAATGGTTAGGGCACTCACGAAGTAAAGGGATTCTAGCAGCAACTAACGCTTCGCCTTCTTCAGACGATCCAGGATCGTCACATGGGACACGCCGAAGTGCCGCGCAAGCTCGCGTATCGTGAGCCCCGCGCCGCGCATCTTGGACACCTCCGCGACGGTCGGCCCACGCTGTCCGCTGCGCGGAGGCCGTAGGCGAACACCCGCCGCGCGCAACCTGGCACGCACGGTGGCCGGCGAGATCCCGAAACGCGCCGCGATCCGGTAGGAGCCCACTCCCGAGCTGTACGCCGCCTTGAGGTCCGCGTCGGAGACACGGTCGCGTACCGGCGGGCGCGGTAGTCGCGCGCGCTCGGCCGGCGTGAGGCCCGCTCGCTCGATGAGATCGGGACGCCGCTCGACGGTGCGGCGGACGGCCTCGGCGCGACGCCACCGCGCTATCGCGGCGTGATCGCCCGAGAGCAGGACCGCGGGCACGCGGCGACCCTCGTGCTCGACCGGTCTCGTGTAGTGCGGCCCCTCGAGGAGACCTTCGGTGTGCGACTCGTTCGCGAGCGACGCGGGCTCGATCACGTCGGGAACGAGACGGGTGACGGCATCGATGACCACCATCGCCGCGAGCTCGCCGCCGGTCAACACGAAATCGCCGATCGATAGCTCCTCGTCGACGTCGCCCTCGATGACGCGCTCATCGATGCCCTCGTAGTGCCCGCACACGATGACCAGATGCGGCAGCGCCGCAAGACGCCGAGCTGCAGCCTGGTCGAAGAGTGCGCCCTGCGCGCTCATGAGGACGACGTGAGCACGCTCCCCCTTCGTCGCGCGGATCGCGCGCGTCAGCGGCTCCGGCTTGAGCACCATCCCGGCGCCACCGCCGTACGGCGCGTCGTCCACGACATGGTGACGATCGGTCGCCCACTCGCGGATGTCGTGGACCGCGAGCTCGATCTGGCCCGCTGCTCGTGCGCGCGCGACGATGCTTTCCGCGAACGGGCTGTCGAACATCTTTGGAAAGAGCGTGAGCACGTCGATACGTGGGGTCATCCGAGGACCTGCTGCCGAACGAGGACGATCCGGCCACCGGCGATGTCGACCTCGCGGACCACCGATGCGAT
Organism: Chloroflexota bacterium; assembly: GCA_030774255.1. Classification (GTDB taxonomy): domain Bacteria; phylum Chloroflexota; class Limnocylindria; order P2-11E; family P2-11E; genus 3-1-20CM-2-70-9. The sequence goes on from JALYLL010000300.1 coordinate 8,418, forward strand.
GGCCGGGAACATGAGTTCCTCGCGCGATCCTTCCGCGCGGACGACGAGCACGTCGGTCTCGCCGGCCCTGAGCACTTCGCTCACGACGCCGAGCGCTGCGCCCTCAGGCGTCTCCGCCCGGAGCCCGAGCAGATCTGCCCAGAGGTAGGCGTCCTTCGCGGCGCGCCGCGCTTCGGCGCGCGAGACCCGCAGGTTGTGGCCGCGGATGCGTTCGGCGTCGTTACGCGTATTCACGCCTTCGAAGCGAACGATCGGGACATCGGCAGCACCGCGTACCGAGGCGACGACGAGCTCGCCCATTCCGTCGCAGAGAAGGTGTGCGCCTTTGCGAAATCGGTCGGCGACATCGG
>JALYLL010000301.1 GCA_030774255.1 Chloroflexota bacterium
AGCGCGCGGACGCGCGAGATCAGATCGTCGAGCTCAAAGGGCTTGGTGACGTAGTCCGCGGCGCCAAGCTCGGTCGCGTAGAGGCGCTCGGACATGCCGAAGATGGCGGTCACCACGATCACTGGGAGTCGCGAGATGCGTCCGTCCGCACGGAGCTCGCGGAGGACTGAGAAACCGTCGCGCTTGGGCATCATGAGATCGAGCACCATGACCGAGGGCGAGAGATCGTCGACATCGCGCATCGCCTCGTCGCCGTCGTGGGCGAGCTTCGCGTCGAGACCGTCATCCTTGAGCGCCGTCAGCATCACGTCGCCGAGCGCCGGGTCATCCTCGACCACGAGCACAAGCGGACGCTTGCGCGGCGTTGCCACCTAGAAGCGGACCTCCTTGGCGAGGCGGTCGGCGTCCTTGATCACGATGCGTCTGCGGCGGATCGAGATGATCTCGCGGCGCTCGAGGTCACCAAGTACGCGGTTCACCGACACCCTTGACGCCCCAATGAACGCAGCGAGCTCGTCCTGCGTTAGGGTCAGCTCGTTCCCGTCCCCGCCGCTCGAGCGCACGAGGTCGAGCAGGTACTTCGCGACGCGGCTAGGGACATCCAGAAAGATCAGGTCCTCTACGCGGTCGGAGAGCCGCCGAATGGTCCGGGCGAGGGTCTCGAGGACGACACGAAACGAGGCCGGGTGCGATTCCAGATAGGCGAGGAAGTCGTCGCCGGCGAGCAGCGCGGCGCGCGTGTCTTCGAGCGCGGTCGCGCTCGCGGACCGTGGGCTCCGATCGAACAGGGCGAGCTCGCCGAAGAACTCGCCAGGCCGCATGATCGCGACAAGGGCCTCCTGGCCGAACTCGCCCGGGAGGGCGATCTTCACCCCGCCCTCGAGGACCATGTACAGGTGCGTCCCGGGATCGTCCTTACGGAAGATCATCTCCCCGCGCTTGAAGCTTTTCGTCCGGACGCGGTCCGCGAGCTCGGCAAGCTCGCCATCGGGGAGCCGCGAGAAGAGCGGAAGCCGGCGGAGGTACTCCGACACGCGCTGCTCGGGCATCCGCCGGATTCTACGTGCGCAACTTGACGCCCCGAGCATCATGAGCGGCCCATGGACCAAGATAGGGATAAGACTCAGGTCGCTCTCGGCGAGGCGTACATCTCTGGTGCTCTGACCGCGCTCGACGATGCCCCGCGAACGAAGCTCTTCTACGAGATCCTCGCGGAGATCGCCGAGGCCGCGGGCCTGCGCGCGTACCTCCCGCATCGGGTCAGCGATCCGATCGGGGCGTCGGACCTCGACGCACGCGCCGTGTACGAGATCGACCGCGCCCACGTGACGGTCGCCGCGGTCGTCATCGCGTACGCCGGCATCCCGTCGTTCGGGGTCGGCATCGAGGTCGAGCTCGCACGCGAGCATGCCGTGCCGGTGATCATCGTCGCCGAGCGCGATCGGGCGATCTCGCGCCTGCTGCTCGGGAATCCGGCGGTCGTCGAGGTCGTGAAGTTCGCGGATCTCGACGGTCTGCGGCGAGCGCTCGCGGGCGCGCTCGCGGCGGTCGCGTTGGTGACGCGCGACGGCGCGCGTCCGATCGTCGCCGACGACGTCGTGGTCCAGCGGTTCATAGCGAGCCTCGAGCACGCCCGCCGCCTTCCGGCCGGAGAGGTGACGGCGCTCCTGCGGGTCGGCGAGGTCGACGGCGAGACGGCGATCGCGATCCGGGACGCGGTGCAAAGCGGCCGGTTGTTCGCCGCGGGACTCCGCGACCTCGTCGGGCGGTACGCGTTGCGGGGCGCGGATCTTGGCGCCTTCGTACTGCGCGACGTGCTGGAGCGCCCGCTGTCCGAGATCGCGGGAACACTCGGAGTCGATTCGCGTACGGCCCGCCGTCACGTCGCGACGGCGCGCGTTCGGGTGGGACTTCCCGAGGACGCCGAGCCGGATTCGGTCGCACAATGGCTCGTGACCGAGCTCATCGCGCCGCCGACGCGCGCGCTGCAGCTCCATCTATTCGGTAGTACGAAAGCTCGCTCCTAACGGGCGAGCGTAGATAGGTAGGGAATGGGCAAAGGGCAGAAAAAGCAGAAAACAATCGGCAAGCTGGGCTGGCGCAGCAAGAAGGCAAATCACGGGCGAAAGCCTGGGATGGGCCGCGG
>JALYLL010000302.1 GCA_030774255.1 Chloroflexota bacterium
GCGCCGCGTAACGTTCGAGATCGAGGCCCGAATCGAGTCGCAACGCTAGCATCGCGTTCTCGCTGGACGGATCGGCGTCCGCATCGATCGCCCGCGCGCTCCCCGTGTCGACTCGCGCGATGTACGCGCGGAGCTCGACAGGGTTCGCGGAGCGGGCGCCGGCCAGATGCGTATGGGCCCCAGCGCCCACACCGAGCCAGTCGCGGTCGCGCCAATACCCGAGGTTGTGGAGCGAGCGCTTCCCTGGTCGCGCCCAGTTCGCGATCTCGTAGTGCCGGTAGCCGGCGCGACCGAGCGAGCGCTCCGCGACCCGGTACATACGGGCGATACCGGCGTCGTCGGGCTGCGCCGCGGCCGCGGCACGGCGCCAGCGCTCGAGGACCGGCCACCCGCCGCCGGGCCAGTTCGGGATGGAACCGTCCGGGTCGAGGCGGAGCTCGAGCGGATAGCAGGAGACGTGGTCGGGCCCGAGGGCGGCCGCGGTCTCGAGATCTCGTTCCCAGGCCAGGGTCGTCTGCCCCGGCCAGCCGAAGATCAGATCGAGATTGACGTCGAGCCCCGCGGCGCGAGCCACCGCGACCGCGACCGCGCTGTCATCGGGCTGGTGCGTCCGCCCCAGGGCGCGGAGGCCGGCCGCGTCGAAGCTCTGTGCGCCGAGCGAGAGCCGGGTGAGACCGAGCGCGAGCCATGCTTCCAGGCGCGCCCGGTCGAGCGTCGCCGGGTTCGCCTCGATCGTGACCTCGCGCGGTCTGAGATCGAACGCGCGCCGGAGCTCCTCCCCAAGGCGTTCGATCTCGCCGGGCTCGAGCAGGCTCGGGGTGCCGCCGCCGAAGAAGAGGGTGCGCACTCGTGGCCGGTCGAGGAGCTCGCCCTCGCGGGCGATCTCGCGCCCGAGCGTTTCGAGATAGCGGCCACGGAGCGCGGTCGTGGCGGGCGCCGTCGCGAAATCGCAGTACGGGCAGCGCGAGGCGCAGAAGGGGATGTGGACGTACAGGCCGATCCCGCGCGTCACCGCGTCACCCCGAGCGGGTTGGGGAGCTCCGCCTCGGAAGAGAGCTCAGCGGTGCGCCCGAGATCGATGAGCCATTCGCGCGACTCGTACACGAAGGCGAGCAGGTGGCTCGGCTTCCAGTCGGTCACGGTGACGATGCGCTCGTCGCCGAAGTCGGGGAGGAGGAGCACGTAGGCCGTGGCGCGATCCACGAGGCGCGCTCCCGAAACGCCGAACCCGCCCATCCGCTCGGCGCCGCCAAGGGCCGCGATGACGGAGACGCGAAGCGGCGCGACGACCTCGGCGAGCCTCGCGTCTTCGACGGAGGACTCGACCCCCGCGGCGTGCTGCAACGCCACCGCGGAGCGTGCCGCGTAGAGGCCCTCCAGCAGGCCGCGCGTTTCGCGCGACAACTTTTCCCACATCGCAGCCGCGTCGTTGTCCGACACGGCGCGCAGGAACGTCGACGCCGCGATCTGCGTCGGGTGCTCGAACTGGATCTTCGGGCCTCTCGGGGGCCGGGGGGCAGAGCCCCCCGAGTTCTTGGTCATGTCTCGTCGCCGATCCGGAGGACCGCGAGGAAGGCCTCCTGCGGGATCTCGACCGATCCCACCATCTTCATGCGCTTCTTGCCTTCCTTCTGCTTCTCGAGCAGCTTCCGCTTGCGGGTGATGTCGCCGCCGTAGCACTTCGCGAGGACGTCCTTGCGCTTCGCTTTCACGGTCTCGCTCGCGACGATCTTGCCGCCGATCGCTGCCTGGATGCGCACGTCGAACATCTGCTTCGGTATGAGTCCACGGAGCTTGTTAACGAGCACCCGGCCGGTCTGCGGTGCGCGGCCGCGGTGCGTGATGATCGAGAGCGCGTCGACGATGGTGCCCGCGACGAGGATGTCGAGGCGCACGAGATCCGCCGCGCGGTATTCAGCGAACTCGTAGTCGAGCGACGCGTATCCGCGCGAGCTCGACTTCAGCTGGTCGTAGAAATCGACGATCACCTCGGAAAGCGGCATGTCGTATTTCAGCATCGCGCGCGTCGGGTCGACGTAGCTCATGTCGGCGAGGGACGCGCGTTTGGTCTGCGCGAGCTCCATGACCGGACCGACGTGCGCGGTCGGCACGATGACCGTCACCTTCATCCAGGGTTCGCGGATCTCGACGATCGTCCCCGGGTCGGGCAGGAGCGCCGGGTTGTCGATCGCGATCTCGGCGCCCTTCTGCGTGATCACCCGGTACTCGACGGACGGCGACGTGGCGATGAGGTCGAGGTCGTACTCGCGCTCGAGCCGCTCCTGGATGATCTCGAGGTGAAGGAGCCCGAGGAAGCCGCCGCGGAATCCGAAGCCCAGCGCCTGTGAGGTCTCCGGCTCGTAGATGAGCGAGGCGTCGTTCAGACGGAGCTTCTCCATCGCGTCCTTCAGCAGCGGATAGTCCTGCGCGTTCGTGGGATAGAAGCCCGCGAAGACCATCGGCTTCGCGGGCCGGTAACCGGGTAGCGGCTCCGTCGCCGGACGCGACGCGAGCGTGAGCGTGTCTCCGACGCGGCAATCGGCCACCGCCTTGAGGCCGGTCGCGACGTAGCCCGTCTCGCCGGTCTCTAACCGCGCGATCGGCTGCGGGTCAGGCCCGAACACGCCGAGCTCGAGCAGCTCGCTTTCCTTCTCCGTCGCGAAAAGCCGAATGCGGTCATGATCGCCGAGCGAGCCGTCGACGACCCGGACGTGGGCGACGACGCCTTTGTACGCGTCGTAGTGCGAATCGAAGATGAGCGCGCGCAGCGGCGCGTCCACGTCGCCCACGGGCGGCGGCACGCGCTCGACGATCGCGTCGAGGAGCTCGGTCACGCCGGCGCCGGTCTTGCCCGAGACGAGGAGGATCTCGTCGTCGCGAAATCCGAGGGTGGTGCGGAGCTCCTCGCGGATCACGTCGATGTCGATGTTCGGGAGATCGATCTTGTTGATGACCGGGATGACCTCGAGGCCCTGCTCGACGGCGAGATAGGCGTTCGCGAGCGTTTGGGCCTCGATGCCCTGCGATGCGTCGACGAGCAGCACCGCGCCCTCGCAGGCCGCGAGCGACCGGCTCACCTCGTACGTGAAATCGACATGCCCTGGCGTGTCGATGAGGTTGAGCTCGTGGTCGCGCCAGGCCATGCGGACCGCGCGCGCTTTGATGGTGATTCCGTGCTCGCGCTCGAGCTCCATGGAGTCGAGCATCTGGTCGCGCATCTCGCGGAGCGGCACCGTGCCGGTCGTCTCGAGGAGGCGGTCGGACAGGGTCGTCTTGCCGTGGTCGACGTGCGCGATGACGCAGAAGTTGCGGATGCGCGCGAGCTCTGCCATCGCGTTCAGCCTAGGGTGAGACGGGCGCGCTCACCCTCCGCCCGTCGCTCCCTGGACGTCGCGTCGCTCGAAAAGCCAGAACGCGATAGCGCCAAGGATGAGCGTGTAGACCGCGAGGACGATGGCGGCATGGGTCTGGTCGGGGAGCGCACCGCCGGCCAGGCCTCCCGAGCCGCCGACCCACCCGGAGATGTTCCGTACGAGGAAGAAATCGGCGACGTTCTGGAACCAGGAGAACAGGCTCGAGAAGAGTGCGACGATCAGCTGCTCCGCGAAGTAGTAGCCGAGTCCGATCGCCATCCCCGCGGCGGAGGATCTCGCGAACACCGTCACGAACGTCGTGAGCGCGAGGTACGGGAAGGTCGAGAGCCAGGCCTTCCAGAGCGCGATCCCCGCGTCAGACCAGGTCGCGGTCGTCGCTGCCTCCGGCGGTGCGCCCGCGAGCGCCGAGGCCACGAGGCTGCTGATCGCCACGGTCGCGAGCGCCGCGACCAGGCCGAGCAACGCGACGATGGCGAGCGTGCTGATCTTCGCGGTCAAGTACGGCCAGCGCCCGACGCCCTGCGTGAGCACCGATCGGAGCGTGCCGGCGCCGTAGTCGATCCCGATCGCCGACGCGGTGAGGATCGCGATGAGGATGAGGGCGAGCGTCTGGACGATCCCGAGCGCGGTCGGGACGCTGCCCGGCAACGTGAAGTTCTGGTACGCGCGCGCCAGGCGCGCCGGCAACGTGGCCGCCTGCTGGCGGCACTGCGCCGCGAGTCCTGCGACGACCTGCGCATCGAGATCCGCGGGCTGCCGCGCCGGGTCACCGGATAAGAGGTCGTTGCACGCGACGGTGCGCGGTGCCCGTCCCTGCTGTTGCTGGAGGGTCGCCGGCACGGTGAGCTCTCCGCCGGTCGTCTGGAGATTCCGGTATGAGAAGAACTGACCCCACACTGCGAGCTGCGCGAAGAGGATCGCGAACACGAGGAGGATCCAGAGCATCCAGCGCCGCCGGAGCTTGAACCACTCCCATACCGACAGGTTCGCGATGTTGCCGATCACAGCTTTTCCTTTCCGGTCGTCGGATCGGTCCCTGTGATCTCCATGAAGAATTCCTCGAGCGACCGGTGCACAGGCATGAGCTCGTTGACGTAGACCTCGCGCTGCGCGAGCGCCCGCGAGATCTCCCACGCGCGGGACGGCGGAGCGGTGACCATGAGACCGCCGTCCTGATGCTCGACGTGGTGCACCCAATTCATGTCGGCAAGCGCCGCGCGGGCTTTCGCGTCGTCGGTCGTCCGCAGGCGGAATCCGTCGTGCTGCCGGAGCAGCTCCTGGATCGAGCCCTGGACGATCAGCTTGCCGCGCGAAAGCACGGCCACGTTGTCGCATACGAGCTCGGTCTCCGAGAGCAGGTGGCTCGAGAGGACGACCGTCCGTCCCTCCTTGCCGAGATCGCGGATGAGCTCGCGCACCTCGACGACGCCCGCCGGGTCGAGGCCATTCGTCGGTTCATCGAGAAAGACGAGCTCCGGGTCACCGAGAAGCGCGCACGCGATCCCCAGGCGCTGCTTCATCCCCAAGGAGTAGGTCGCGTATTTGCTGTCGGCGCGCTTTCCGAGGTCGACGAGGTCGAGAAGACGATCGACGTCCGCCGGCCCGCCGCGGCGCCCGATGCCCTGGAAGTAGCGCAGATTCGCACGGCCCGAGAGGTACGGATAGAACGTCGGCGTTTCGACCATCGCGCCGACGCGGCGGAGCGTCGCCGGATGGCGGGCGGGATCGCCGAAGATGCGCGCATCGCCGGAGGTCGG
>JALYLL010000303.1 GCA_030774255.1 Chloroflexota bacterium
TGAACCGAGCCGCTCCCACGTTCGGAGGTCCGCGCTAGCGGCCATCCCGCAACGCTCTTCGTAGTTCTCGCCGATGTCCGAGGCACCGTCGTAGAGGCCGATCCATCCATCGCTGCTGCGAAACGCGGTGGTGAGGCGAGCCGTGGCCTTGTCCCAACCCTTCGCCGCGGGCGCGAGGACTCGGCCTTCCCACTTCCACCGCTTGCCGTCGACACTCGTCGCAAGCCCGGTCTCGGACTTGACCGCCCCGGTCGAGAGGGCATCGCCGCTCGCGTGCAGCTTTCGCTCGTCGCCCTCGGGGCGTCCGCCGTATGAGACGAACATCCACCAGCGGTCGCCGACCCGCCTGAGCCACGGATCCTTCACCGCGATCGCCTTCGCCATGTCAGGGCCGAGCGCCGGTCCCCGTGCAGCGGGATCGAACGAGTCGGGAGCTCCAGCCTCGATCACGTCGATGCGCCAGCGGTCGTCGATGCCATCGACGTAGCTGACGTAGAGGCGCCAGCGCCGGCCATCGCGAAGGATCGCGCAGCGCTCGATCGACTGGCTGCCGAAATCCTCACGCGTCGCTCGCCAGATCGTTCCGAAGCGTTCGCCATCGCCCCGCGCGACCCGGAGCTCGCCGCCGCGGCGAGGGCGGGGCCAGCGCAGCCGATAGACGAGATAGAGAGATTCGCCGTCGCTAAACGCGCCGGGAGCTCCGGCCCAGTGACCCGGACCGGAACCGGGCGGGGCTTCGATGACAGCTGCCTCGCCCGGCGCGAATGGCGGGTTCGCCGCGTTACTTCTTTCGCTTACGCGCGGCCGCGGACTGCTTCTTCGTCGGTGTCTTCTTTTCCGGCGAGATCAGAAATGCCGCTTCTGGAGTGTCGCTCACGAGCGGCCGCAGTTCGGCGATCAGTTTCGGAGTGACCTTCTTGGCCATGGCCCAGAGAGCGTCCGGGGTTTCGTCCACTTCGGCGTCCACCTTGTCCCAGGGAACGTCGAGCCTTTTCTTCTGCGCCGCGCTGACCTGGCCCGCCGACTTGCGCATCGCTTCGACACGCTCGCGGAGCATCTTCACGTCTACCGGATCGTCGAGCACCTGCTTTTTTGGATAGCGACCCAGGGCATAGACCCACTGCGCGTTCTCAAGGATCGCGAGCACGGCTGCGCGATCGCGCGCGGTAAGCGTTGCCACGCGCGGAAGGGTAGCCGCCTACGCCGCGAGCGTTTCGTCCCCCGCGGCGTCTGCGATGGCAGGCGTCTCGCGCAGGAATGCGACCACGATCAGCGCCACCGCCGCGGCGGCGATCCCGAATGTGAACGTGCTGGCCGTCGCGATCGAGAACGCGCGGTGAATAGCTTCCACGATGGCGGGCACGAATGGCTCGAGCTGCGCGCGAGCCGCCGCAGGCGCCGCGGCCAGGATGGCCTGTCCGAGATCTCCGACGCCGGAAAGCTGACCGATCGCGGCGCTTCCCGAGGCGGCAAAGCCAGCGGCGACCTGCGGGGGCACTGAGGACGAGAGCTCGCGGGGCAGCTCCTCGACCAAGCGCGAACCAAAGACCGTGCCGGCGATCGCGAGACCGACGCTGCCGCCCACCTGCTGGAACAACGTCAGGCTGCTCGTGGCCGTTCCGATCTGCTGCGGCGCGACAGCACCCTGAACGACGAGGGTGAAGATCGAGAACATCGGGCCGACGCCGAGCCCAGTGATGAACATCCAAACGAAGAGGATCGGCAGCGGTGTGTCCGCGCGCAGGTTCGAAAGGAGAAAGAGGCCGACGCCGAGTGTGGCCGCGGCGACGAGCGCGAGCACCTTGTAGCGACCGGTGCGTGCCACGATCTGGCCCGAGCCCATCGCGCTGATGATCAAGCCCCCAAGGAGGGCGAGAAGCTGATAGCCCGACTGTGTGGCGCTCGAGCCCTGGACCACTTGGAACCAACGCGGGAGGAACACGATCGGGGCGAAGAACGCCATCGAGGCGGCGAACATCGCGATCACCGAGATCGTGAACGCACGGTTGCGGAACAGGCCGAGCGGGATGAGCGGCTCAGCAGCCCGCGACTCGACCCATACGAAGATCGCCGCGATCGCCAGACCCAAAGCGATCAGACCGCCGACCGCCGGATCGCTCCAGTTGCCGCTCTGCTTATTGGTGAGTCCCACGAGCAAAGGCACGAGCGCACCCGCGAGCACCGACGCGCCGAGGTAATCGATCTTGGGCCTCGCACCGGCGGGGCGGAACGTCGGCAGCGCGCGCCAGATAACCACGAAGACGATCGCGCCGAGCGGAAGGTTGACGAAGAAGACCCAGTGCCAGCCGACGGTGTCGGTGATGACGCCACCGATCGCGGGTCCGATCACCGAGCTCAGCCCGAAGATCGCTCCCACCAGGCCCTGGTACTTGCCGCGCTCGCTGGCGTCGAACATGTCGCCGATGACCGCGAGGGCGACCGGGAACAGCGCCCCTGCGCCGAGACCCTGGATCCCACGGAACGCGACGAATTGCCACATCTCCTGAGAGAGACCGGAGAGCAGCGAGCCGAGGAGGAACACCGAGACGGCGAAGAGGAGGATCGGCCGACGGCCGAACAGGTCCG
>JALYLL010000304.1 GCA_030774255.1 Chloroflexota bacterium
TTTTCGATCTCGACGGAACCCTCATCGACACCGTGTACGCCCACGTCTTCGCGTGGCAGCGTGCGCTCGCGGAGGCCGGTCTCGACATCGACGGCTGGAAGATCCACCGGCGGATCGGGATGAGCGGTGGCCTTTTCACGCGCGCCGTTGCGCGGGAGATCGGGAGGCCTCTCAGCGACGCCGACGCCGGCCGGATCCAGACGCGGCACGGCGAGCTCTTCCGCGAGCTCCTACCGGGGCGCCGCCCCCTCCCGGGTGCGATCGAGCTCCTGCGCTGGCTGCGCGAGCAAAAGATCCCGCATGGCGTCGCGACGTCGGGGCGGCATCCGGAGATCGATAGCTCGCTCGCTGCGCTCGGCATTCCCAAGGAGACCGTGGTCGTCGACCGCGGCGACGTGCTACGCGCGAAACCGGAGCCCGACCTGTTTCTGAAATGCCAGGAGCAGCTCGGCGTCGAGATCCGCGACTGCTATGTGATCGGCGACGCGGTGTGGGACCTCCTCGCCGCGCGTCGTGCGGGCATGCTGAGCGTGGGCCTGCTTTCCGGCGGGTACGGCTGGGACGAGCTCACTTCGGCCGGCGCGTTCCGCGTCTATCGCGACCCCGCGGACCTCCATCGTTCGCTCGACGAGCTCGGGGTCGTCTGAAAGCGGATAACGCGCGGGCGACAGAGGCCGAGGGTCCTGTCTCGGCTACGCGGTCTCTCGCTCAGCGCACCCTCCCCGCCGAGCAGCTCACTGCGTTCGCTGCGGGTGGGGCCCCGGGGCACCCGCGCTTCGTGAGAGACCGCTGCGCCGCGCCACCCTCGGCCCGTGTTGTCCGGCGCGTTAGCCCTTTCCTTCTTTGATATACGGAACGCCATCGGCCGCCGGTGGAGTAGATCGCCCGACAACGCCCGCGAGGATGACGATCGTCATGAGGTAGGGAAGCGCGGCGTACCAGAACGTGGGGATCGATTTCAGGACGGTGCCGAGGTCGCCCTCGGGTGCACGCACGTTGATCACCACGCCGAGCGCCGTGGCCGTGCCGAAGAGCAGCGCTCCCCCGAAGGCCCCGAGCGGCGTCCAACGGCCAAAGATCATTGCCGCGAGCGCGATGAAGCCTCGCCCACCGGTCATGCCGTTCTGGAACGAACCGGTGGACTCGAGCGTGAGGAACGCGCCGGCGAGGCCCGCGAGCCCGCATCCAAGAATCAAGTTCTGATAGCGCTGGCGGTAGACGTCGATCCCAACCGTATCCGCGGCCTTGGGGTGCTCTCCGACCGCACGCGTGCGTAAACCCCACTTTGTCCGGAAAAGCGCGATCTGCAAGATGATCACGATGAAGAGCACGCTCATGGCGATCGGTCCCTGATCGAAGAACATGACCAGGATCGGTCCGACGAGCGGCAGGTTCGCTATCGCGTCGGGCAGATGGAATGGCGCGATGACGCCGGCACCACCAAGTCCAGACGGCGTGATGATCAGTCGGTTTAGGTAACCGGTCACCCCGAACGCGAGGATGTTCATCATCGTGCCCGCGATGATCTGATCGGCTCGCACCGACACCGTCAGCCACGCATGGACCAGGCCGAGGAGCGCGCCAACGAACACCGCAACGACGATGCCGAGCGCGAGCGACGGTCCGCTCCCGATCGTGTTGTGCAGCGCGAAGCCGGTGAGATAAGCGAAGAACGCCGCCATAAGCATGATGCCCTCGATGCCGATGTTGACGACGCCCGACCGTTCGCCGATGACACCGCAGAGTGCGCCGAGCGCGAGCGGCGTCGCGAGGAAAAGGATGATCGGCAGCATGTCCGGCAGAACGGTGACGAGATATACCGCGAATTCCCAGATAAGGCGCAGGAGCGTGCCGATGGCTTCCATCAGGGCGGAGGAGCCCCCGACGCGGCGCCGCCCCAGCTCTGTGTGACCGTCTTGAGCTCGGCGATCTCAGCCTTCGGCGCGCGGATGCGGAAGACCCGGCGAACGATGAGATCGGCGGCGAGGAAGAGGATCACGAGCGCCTGGATGATGTCGATGACCTCGATCGGCACGCTGGTCTCGATCTGCATTAGGGGCGCGCCCGCGCGGAATGCCCCAAAGAGGATTGCCGCGAACAGGATGCCGATGGGGTTGGAGCGGCCGAGCAGCGCGACCGCGATCGAGTCGAAGCCGACCGATGCCGTGATGCCGGGCGCGTAGAAGCCGATGACGCCGAGCATCTGGATCGCACCCGCGACGCCCGCCAGGAGGCCGGAGAGGGTCATCGTGAGAGCTGTAATGAAGATCGGGCGCATGCCGGCATAGCGCGCTGCGTTCGGGTTCTGCCCGACCGTTCGGATCTCGAACCCGATGGTCGTTCGGTCGAGGAGCCATCGCACGGCGAAGACCGTGAGCACGGCCAGCGGGATCCCGAGATGGAGGTTGCGGCCCACAAGGATCGGCAGTGCGCTGTTTCCGATGGGACCGGTGCGCGGGAACGTGAAACCGGGTGCGCGAACCAGATCGTTCACGGCCCACGTGAGCAAAAGGACAGCGGCGTTGTTGAGCATGATCGTTGTGACCACCTCGTGCGCGCCCGTCCGCGCCTTGAGGAAGCCCGGGATGAAACCAAAAGCCGCACCGGCGAGCGCCCCGGCCACCAGTGCGATGGGGACGGCGAGCGCTGCCGGAGAGTCGGCGAGCTTCGCACCGACGACGGCAGCCCCGAATGCCCCGACGAGGAATTGGCCCGCGACGCCGATGTTGAAGAGTCCCGCCTTGAACCCGAGCCCCACGGCAAGCCCGCCGAGGATCAGCGGCGCGGCCGCGACGAGAGTGTTGGCGATGCCCGTGCCACTGCCGAAGGCGCCCGCGAGCAGGCTGCCGTACGCATTGAGAGGGAGCAGCGGCTCGAAGCCGGTGGGCGTGAACACGCTCGAGACGACGATCACGAGGGCGGCGACGATGAACGCCAGAAGGATCGCGAGCAGCGGGATCGACGCCACCTGCCAGATCCGTCGTGCGACCGAGACGACCGCGCTCATGCGCGCGCCGCGCCGGTCGCCATGAGAAGTCCGATCTTCTCGCGCTGTGCCTCTTCGGCGGCGAAGCTCCCGACGATGTTGCCACGGAACACGACGAGCACCCGGTCCGACAGCTCGAGGACCTCGTCGAGCTCTGCCGAGACCAGCAGCACCGCAGCGCCGTGGTCGCGCCTCGCGATCACCTGTTTGTGGATGAACTCGATGCTCCCGACGTCCAGCCCGCGCGTCGGCTGGTCGAGTACGAGGAGCCTCACCTCCTGGCCGAACTCCCGCGCAACGATCACCTTCTGCTGGTTACCGCCGGAAAGGGTCGCCGCCGGCGCCTTAGGCCCGGACGCACGGACGTCGAACTCCTTCATGAGACGGACCGCGTTCGCCGCGATCGCGCCGAAGTTTCGGACCATGCCCGCGAACCCGCCCGCGAACGGCGGGTCTGCATAGCGCGTGAGCGCCAAGTTGTCGTCGATCGCGTATGCCAAAACGAGACCGAAGCGCTGACGGTCCGCCGGCACGAACGACATCCCCCGGTCCCTGCGCTCGTCGACCGTCGTTCGGGTGATGTCCCGGCCGGCGAGTCGGATGGTGCCGGCCGTCGGGCGGCGAAGGCCCATCAGCGACTCGACGATCTCGTCCTGGCCGTTGCCGGCGACACCAGCGATCCCGACGATCTCGCCCGCGCGAACGACGAGGTCGAGACCGCGAAGTGCCTCATGGCCGCGGTCGTCCTTGGCGCGCAGGCCGTCGACCTCGAGGGCGATCTCGCCAGGGTGCGAGCGCCCACGATCGACGCGAAGGTTGACCGCGCGGCCGACCATGAGCTCAGCGAGCTCGTTCTCGTTTGTCTCGGTGGGCTTGCGGCTGCCCACGACTTTGCCGCGACGGATGACGGTGATGCGGTCGGCGATCTCGAGCACCTCATCGAGTTTGTGGCTGATGAAGATCACGCTCGCGCCCTCGGACCGCAGGCGGCGGAAAACTTCGAAGATCTCGCGCGTCTCCTGCGGGGTCAGGACCGCGGTCGGCTCGTCGAGCACGAGGATCCGCGCGTTTCGATAGATCGCCTTGAGGATCTCTACCCGCTGCTGCTGCCCGACCGAGAGTTGGTCGATCCGGGCGAAGGGATCGATGTCGAACCCGAGCTTCTCGGCGAAGAGCTTGATCTGCTTGGCGGCAGCGTCGAGGTCGAGGAGCTGACCCGCGCGCACGATCTCATTGCCGAGCACGACGTTTTCCGCGACCGAGAGGACGGGGACGAGCATGAAGTGTTGGTGAACCATGCCGATCCCGCGAGCGATCGCATCGGCGGGATCGCGGATCGTGACCGGCTGGCCGTCGATGAGGATCACGCCGCTATCCGGCGGGACGAGTCCATAGAGGATGTTCATGAGCGTCGATTTGCCGGCGCCGTTCTCGCCGAGCAGCGCATGGATCTCGCCCCGGCGAACGTCGAGATCGATCGCGTCATTGGCGAGCGTTCCCGTCGGGAACCGCTTCGTGATCCCGCGCATCTCGAGGACTGGCGGCTGGTCGCTCATGCGCTCCTCACGCGACGAGCGGGCAGACCCCGAGGCCGGCCCGCTCGATCTCGACTCGCTGCTACTTACGCCCTACGGGATGGGCTTCAGTTTCCCGGATGCCATATCCGTGGTCGCCTGCTTGATCTTGTCTTCGAGACCCGCCGGAATTGGGTTGAGGTTGCGGATCTGCGACGCGCCGATTCCGGCATTCGTGGCGTCGTTAACGAAGTTGCCGCTCTGCTTGCCCTTGTCCTTGAAGCGCTTGATCGCGTCCCGCACCGCGACCTGCAGGTGCTTTTCGGCACTCGTGATGATGCAGGCCTGAGAGTCGGGAAGGGACAGGTACTGATCGACGTCGACGCCGATGCCGTAGATCTTCGCGCTGCATGCCGCGCGGAGGGCGCCCGCGCCCGTGAGTCCGGCCACCTGGAAGATGACGTCCACTCCCTGCCCGATCATGGTCTTCGCCGAGGCCTCGCCTTTGTCGGGTGCGTTGAAGTCCTCGACATAGTTGATTGACACTGTGACACCTGGCTTCGTGGCCTTGACGGCGTTCTCGTAGCCCTTGATGTAGTTCACGACAGGCGGAACGTCCGATCGACCGCCGACCGCACCGACCTTGTTCGTCTTGGTAATGGTTGCGGCGACGATCCCCGCGAGGTAGCCGGCTTGCGCCTCGTTGAAGATCAGACCCTGGTAGTTCGCCGGTACCGGGTCGGCGACGAACTGGTCGACGCCGAAGAACTGGATCGTGGGATTCGCTTTCGCCGCGGCGAGCGTGTCGGTGCCGATCAGAAAGCCGACCGTCACGATGATGTCGTACTTCTGGTCGACGAAGCTCTGGATGTTCTGCTTGTAGTCCGCGATGTCCTTGGTGACGATGTTCTTCGCGGTGCCACCCACTGCCGTGGCGCCGTCCTGGACGCCTTTCCAGGAGAACTCGTTGAACGACTTGTCTTCGAGCTGGCCGATGTCGGTGACCATCCCGATCTTCAAAGCGACAGGGGTCGGGGTGGCTGCGGGGGTCGCGCTGGGGCTTGGCGCGGCAGCACTGCTGCAGCCCGCGACGACGAGCCCGAAAACGAGACCAAGTGCAAGAAGGCGCTTCATGTACTCGTTAGACCTCCCTCAATCCATCGCGCCGTTGCGCGGCGCGCCGATTCTAGGTCAGGCGAGCACGCTCCACAGGACGTAAGCAATGAACACAACGTACAGGCTTCCACCGAGCATGAGCGAGGACAGCGGCAGCGCGTTCTCGCGCGCGCGCATCCGGAGCTGAACGTAGATGAGGAGGGCAGAGAGAAGGGCAAAAACAGCCGCGACGGTCCCGAACTGGCCGAGCTGCCACGGCGTCAGCAGGACCCCGATCGTGACGGGGAAGGTCGACTGAAAGACCATCGCGCCGGTGACGTTGCCGAGCGCGATCACGTCCTTGCTATCGCGTGTCCAGATGAGGGAGTTGGCAGCCTCCGGAAGCTCGGTGGCGAGCGGCGCGAGGATCAGCGCCACGAGGAGAGTGTTGAAATGCATCGCGTGTGAGAAGTCCTCCACGAAGTCGGCGAAAAAGCGCGCGCC
>JALYLL010000305.1 GCA_030774255.1 Chloroflexota bacterium
AGCGCGACGAGGTCGCGCTTGTCCATCATGTTGCAGTAGCCGTCGAAGACGACACCCTTGTCCATGACGAGCGAGGGGGTGACGACGTCGGCCTTCACGCGGGCGTGGCCGCGGAGCTCGACGGAGTCGCGCGCCTTGATCTTGCCGTTGACCTCGCCGTTGATCACGACGGAGCCGCAGGTGATGTCAGCCGAGACCTTCGCGGTCTCGCCGATGATGAGCAGGTCGTCCGTGGTGATCTCGCCGGTGAACGTGCCGTCGAATCGCACCTGACCCTGGAAGCTCAGCTTGCCTTCGAAAACCAGCCCTGGCCCGAACGTGGCGTTTCCCGCGGCGTCAGCGGTCCCGCTTTGGTATTCACGCATTTGTGGTCTTCCCTCCTCCGCCGGCGGACGCCGGGGTTGCGTAACCATGAACGCCGGGAGGGGACGCCTGCAATGGCCTGGAGGGGGCAAACCCGTAACGATGGGTGCAGACGCTCAAGCGTGACCGGTGCGCGTCTCCACGAGAAGGACCTCGGCCCCGCTCGGGCCGGCCTCCACTTCGAGCGCCGGCTCGTCCTGGACCTTGGCCGCTCCACCCTCGTCAAGCTCCGGTCGGACCAGAGAGCCGCGGACCACGAAGAGGTAGCCCCCGAACCCCGGGCGGAACTCGTGGCGCACCGTCTTCTTCGCGTCGAGCAGCCCGGCGTAGACCGCCGCGTCCTGGTGGACGGTCACGGCGTCGTCCGCCCCCGGCGCACCGTCTCCGCCGAAGCCCTGAGCCGGCACGAGAACGGGCTTCAACGTGTTCCGTCGCGCGTCCGCGGCGAACTCCCGCTGCTCGATGCTGGGCTCGAGCCCGCGACGCGAGGGCATGATCCACATCTGGATGAAGCGCATCGGCTCGGTCTTCGAGCCGTTCCGCTCCGAGTGCTGCATCCCGGATCCGAGGGTCGCTCGCTGAACGGCGCCCGGGTGAAGGATCCCGCCGTTGCCGCGTGAGTCCGCATGTTCGAAGGTGCCCTCGGCGACGTAGGTGATGCCCTCGATGTCCCGGTGCGGGTGCATCGGCCACGCGGCTCCCGGCACGAGCCGATCGTCATTGAAGACGCGGAGATCGCCGAGCCCCATGTTGGCCTCGTCCCAGTATTGGTCGAAGCTGAAATGCCAGTTCGCGCTGAACCATCCACCCTCGGCGTGGAACAGCGAGGCGCGCGGCCGAAGGACGATCGTCATCGCGGCTTGCGAGCTCTGATCACAAAGCGGCCCCCGTCGAAACGCAGTGCGCCGGTCTCGTCGAGACGCCGCTGCAATCCGAGAAGCTCGGGCGTGAAGCGGTCGACCGAAAAGTCGGGAACTTCCCAGGGGATCGCTCTGAGGTAATAGACAAGAGCGCCGACGTCGAAGAACGAGATCGTGCCCCACCAGGATCGCGCGAGCTCGATGTCCAGACCCGCCTGCACGAGGTCGGCCGCGAGGCGATCGACGGTGACGCCGGGCCAGTGCGGCTCGGTGCCGAACCACCCCAGGAGATCGGCGTGACTTCGACCATCCACCTGCTGGGTCAGAAAAACGCCGCCAGGCGCGAGCACTCTCGCGACCTCGCGTGCGTCGTAGGCCTCATGGCGATCGAGAACGGCGTCGAAGCCGGCGTCGCGGAAGGGCAGGACGCTGGTGGTCTCGTCCGCGGCGTACGCCACGACGGACGCGCCGGCGGGCGCGAGCCGATCGCGCGCCACGGTCCAGTTGGGCGGGTACGCCTCGGTCGCGACAACGCTACCAGAAAAGGAATCGGCCAGCTTGGCGAGGACCTCGCCACCGCCGGTTCCGAGATCAACTGCGGTCCGAGCTCCGCGCAGGACATCGCGCGCCAGCTCCTCATAGGACCAGGGAGGCCTCTCTTCGGAGTAGCGGCGGCGGAGATAGTCGAAATCCCAGCCGCGGAACGGCTGGGATTCCTCGTTCGACCAGGACGCGATCAAAACAGCCTCATCCATGGGGATGAGGTTCGTCGCCCTTTACGCGGCGGCGGTACCGGTGATGTGCGGCTGGATCTGCTGCAGGAGCTTTTCCTTCGGCATGTAGCCGACGACGCGCTGCGCCTCGCGGCCATTCTTGAAGAGGATCATCGTCGGGATCGAGCGGACCCCAAAGCGCCCAGCCGTGATCGGATTGGCATCAACGTCGAGCTTGGCGATCTTTACCTTCTCGCCCTGCTCGTTCGCGATCTCTTCCAGGACCGGGGCAACCATGCGACAGGGACCGCACCAGGTCGCCCAGAAATCGACGAGGACCGGAGTGTCGGACTTGATGACCTCCGCCTCGAAGTTCTGGTCGCTGACTACTTGTGGCTTAGACATGCACTGGCCTCCTGTTACCACTTAAACGCCAATTGCTGGCCGGTTTGTTCCACCTCTGGAGATAGGCCCAGGACCGGCTCGAGCAAGTCCAGCGCCACATCCGGCCGCGTCGCCCACGATCGTAGCGGTCCCCACTTCACGAAGCGCCAGCCCCGCCGGCGGACCACGTCGGCGGTGCCCGCGGCGCGCCGGAGCTTGAACTCCGCCAGCGCCCGGCGCTCGTCGGCGATGGCGAAGAAGCGGAAGACGCGATCCTCGTCCGGGACGGCCTCCCCGAGGGCGATGACGCTTCGATGCAGCCGCGCTGTCCATTCGAGCTGCCAGAGAAAGACCATCCGCCCCTTGTCGTACCAGAGGCAGTCGATGTATTCGAGCGCGTCGGAGCGAATTCCCGATATGCGCGCGATGTCGGCCACGCGCTCCGCGTCGTTCATGAGATCCCCGAGCACGGCACCGCGGTGAGCGTGCGCTTCAGGTAGGCCGCGGCGCTCGATGTCGCGGCCCACGTGCACTTTGAACCCGAGGCGGCGGCCGGCGTCGACGAGCTGGATCGCCAGAAGCGTCTGGTCCGCTTGGCGGCGCACCAACCCGTCCTCGTCCCGGAGGCGCCACCGCCCGTCATCTCCCTGATGCCCGTAGGCGGCGATGCAGCGCTCGACGAGCTCGCGGTCCGGCGTCTCGACGTCGCGAAAGAGGCCGTACGCGCGGCGAAGGAGCGTGCGCGTCTCGACGTCGCGCGACGCCGAGAGCAGGCCCCACACGCCCCACTCCAACCGATCGTCGAGCGGGGTCGCGTCGATCGGCTCTGCGAGCGAGTACACCGTGGTGTCGTGCGCATGCTCGGCCGCGGCGCCATCGAGCTCGATCTTCACGATGCCGGAGCGCGCCGCGTCGGCGAGCGCGGAGCGGAAGTGGTCCAGGAAGACCTCGAGCTCGGACACGCCGCCGGCCCTCGCGAGGGTAAGCGGGGCGAGCAGCTTGCGGGCGGCGAGCGACTCGAGCGCCGCGACGGCGGCGCGGTCGGTCGCCACAGGCTCGCCGCGCGAGCGAACGATCTCGCGCACGCCCGCCCGGATCGCGTCCTCGATCCCTGAGGCGTCGGCGGCGCCCTGATCGCGGAGCAGCGGGACGTCACGGTCGAAGTCGCAGACAGCCGCCGCTCCGGAGCCGCTGGCGCCCGCCGTCGGAAGCGCGTCGCGCTGGTAGGTGATCCCGCGCAGGCGGTAGCCGGCGCCGGCGCCGGCGAGGGCGACCGCGGCGATCGTCACCAGGTCCGCGTGCGGCACGTACACGACGGCCGGCGCTTCCGGACGCGAACCGCGATGCGCCTCGATGAGGGCGGCGCGCATCGTCCTCAGCAGGCGCTCGCGCCCGACGACGCGGCCCTCGCCCGCGTCGGTCGGTTTCGTCCCGCGAATCCCGAGGAGCGCGACCGCGGCCACGGCGCTCCAGCCGCCCAGGGCGTCCTCGACCGGCGCCTGGCACAGGACAAGATCCGCGTCGCCCGTATCGAGTGCGAGCGTCGCCGACCGAGCGCGAGCCGGCGACGGGTGTTGCGCGAGCCACGCCACGAGCTCGCGCACGGTCCGGTCGAACTCGAGCCAGACATTCACCTCGCGCGATTGCGACGCGTGCGAACGGCGCGCCCGGCCCTTCTCGACTCGAAGCGGCGCGCCGCGGCCGGCGAGGGTGTTCAAGCGGCTGCCCGAGATGAGCACCTCGAGGAGGCAGAGGAGAAGGACGTCGCGGGCGGGCGAGGCCGTGATGGCGGTCTCGACCGCGCGCAACGTGGCCACGAGCGCCGTCAGATTGCGCGGCGTGTAGAGCGCGGCGGTGCTCTCGCCGAGCGCCTGTGCGTTCGGGTCGGGGCCGAAGCGCTCGACGAATTGCCAGTACGCCATCCCGCGCTGTTCGAGCCGCTGGCTCGACCGCTCGTCATCCTCGGTGGCGGCCTCGATGAGAAGCGCGCGCCCTTCGCGCGCGCAGATGCCGCAGCGGAACGCCTTCTTCGTCGGGGTCGGCGCGTCGCGCTCCCAGAGGAATGCCTCCACGATCACCGGCCCGCGGCATGTCGCGCAGGTCGAGCCATAGAGCTCGCGCATCGCGACGCGATGCGGCGTGCCGACGAGCGCGCTTTCCCCCACTCGATCGAGCGCCGCGAGTATTTCGTCGCCCGCGGGCGCGAGGGCGATCGCGCGGCGGGCCCATTCACCGAGTGGCTCGCGCGATTTGGCGACGCCCCGCCGATCAGCTTGCTCCGCGGCGTCCGCCGCGGACCACGGATGCGCGAGCGGGTCGAGGACGACGCCGCGGCGCGGCGCGTATGCGTTCGCGTAGAGATCGGCGAGGGCCGTGGGAAATGCGGTGCCGAAACGGTCGAGCGGACGGGGAAGAGGAAGGACCTCGAGCGGGACCATGGAGCGGACGCGCTCAGGTTGGCTCAAGGCAGGGTGAAGAGTACGGCCCTCCTCGCGTCCACGATGACCCCGACGACCTTGCCGTCGCGCGACACGGTGACGTCGTTGATCGTTCCCCCGGCGCCCAGCTCGTCGGCGGTGCCGTCCGCCGGATTGAACGCGAGGGCCTTGTCGGTGCCGTCCAGGACGACCGGGCGGCGCCCGACGACGAGACGCCTCCCGTCCACGAGCGGGGCGGTCCATTTCACCGTGCCGTCGGGAGCGATCGCCAGGAACGAGGTCTGATCGAGGGCGTACAGGGTGCCGTCCGCCGCGAACGCGATGTCCCGAACCGGGCCCGCGATGCGCGTCAACGTGGCCTTCGGGTCGGACAGGGCGAAGCGATACGTCCCCTGGTCGGTGACTGCGGCACCGAACTTCGCCGACCGGTCCACCGCGAGCGCGCTGCCGACCCCGGCGATGCGCGCGACCGGCTTGAGCTCCGAGTCGCGAACGGGTCGGAAGACCTCGATATCGAAGGCGTTCTCGCTCGTGGTGCCGACGTACACGTCTCCGGCGTCGCTCGCCGCGATCCGCGCGCCGGCGGCCGGCGCCACGATCGGGAAGGGGCCCCCGATGAGGTCGCCATCGGCCGTCCGTCCGCCGATCAGCCCGGGACTACCGCCGGGAAGTCCGGTCGAGCCGCCCGACGCCGCGATGAAGACGCGCGTCGAGGGTACGAACAGGATCTGCGTCGCGGCGCCCGTGAAGCGCATCCCTTCGCCGAGGTTCTCGCCGCTGGGGACATCGAGGAAGGTCACGACCTGGCCCCCGACGGCGAAGGACTGATGGTCGCCGTCGACCGAGAACTGGAGGACGCTCATTCCGGCGTAGCTCTGCGGGAGAGCCGTCAGTCTCCCCACCGGGTTGAAGAGCGCGGCATAACCGTCGTCGCTTCCGGTGACGACCCAGGAGCCATCCGAGCTCAGCCCGATCTTTCGAGAGGTGGCGCGCACCTCCAGGACTCGCGAGGGCTCGCGCCACAGCTCGGCGTCAGGGAGCGGTCCGGTACGCGTGAAGGCGAACGACGACTCGTCGGTCACGACGTTGATGACGCCTTGCTTCGAGAGGCCCGCGCTCGCCGTGTCCGCCAGTGCCCGATCGCCGTATGGCCCGATGCGGACGACGTACGGAGCACTGGTGGTGAACGAGCCGTTGAGTGGCGAGCCCATCCGCTGGAGCGCCTGCTTGGCCTCGGTGGCGCTCACATACGGGCCGGTCGTGATCGTCGACTGCGTCGACGACTTGCTCGTCACGGCGAAGGACATGCCGCGCGCGATCGTGCTCTGGAGCGCGTCGTCCTTCGGCAGCGTCGTCGACAGATCGCGGAGACGCTGCCAGCCCGCGGTCACGTCGGACAGCACGCGGGCGAATGCGGCCGGGTCGCCCCCATCCGCGTAGGCCTGGCCGTCGCGCGCGAGGTCGGACAGGCCGTCGGCGAGCGGGACGAGCTTCTCGCGGATCGGCCCGGTGCGATCGAGCGTCCCCGTCAGTACCGCTGCGTTGAAGGCGGCGATCGTCTGCGTCGTCCCGCGCATGACCGCGCCGTATCGGGCGGCCGCGACGGTGCGGGTCTGCTGGCCGGAGAGTGCTCCCGCGAGACCGTAGTCGTACGCCGAGACCTGCAGGAGTACCGCGCCCGCGTCCCGCGCGAACTTCGGCGCGCCTTCTACGTCAGTGAAAGGCCCGCTCTTGGAAGGTTGTGCCGACTCCGTGCAGGACGCGAGGAACGCGAGGGCAAGGACGGATGCGAAGGCGCGGCGCGTGAACGCCGCGCTCACTCTTCGGCTTCGTCCTCCGAATCGTCGTCGTCCTCGGTGTCGACGGCGAGCGGCTCCTCGGTGACCTCGGTCTCCTCGAGCACTTCCTCGGCGACGGGAGTTTCCTCCTCGGCCTCCTCGGCGTCTTCCTCGATCTCGTCGCCGCCGTCGCGGAAGAAGGTCCCACGGACGTACGCCCGCTCCTTTGTCTCCGCCGAGCGGTGATGACCAGGGAACGAAATGCGGCTCGCGTTCTCAGCGCTCGAGAACACTTCGCGGATCGCCACGCGCGCATTCGCGGGATCGTTGCTGACCATCGCCGCGACGTACTGGTTGCCCGTCCGGATGAGGTCGATCAAGCGGCGGCCGACCTTGGGTTCGAGGAACCCGATGAGGTCCCCGTCGCGCGCGTGCACAGCGAGCAGGCCTTCCTGCTCGCGAAGCTCGCATTCGGCGCCGGGGCTGTACTTCGCGAGGACGTGCGTCGGAGCCGGGTTGATCAAACGGAGGATGCCCGTCTTTCCCATGTCCTCAATGAAGAGACGCGGCTGCGTCTTGGTCGTCGTCGTGAACGGCTTGGTCTTGTGCTCCTGGAGCGTCGCGACGCGCGAGTTGCCGCGGAGCGCGATCGAGTTGTACGGCTCGATCTTCAGGACCTCTGCGAACGCGACCTTCGCCTCATCCAGCCGACCGAGCTCGATGAACGCTCGGCCAAGCCGGTTGCGCGCCTCGAGATCGTCCGGTGAGACATCGACGAGCTTTTGGTTGAGCTCCGCGGCGCGCGGCCAGTCGGCCTCGAGTGCGGCCGCGGTGGCCTGGTCGCCGAGTGCGCGCGCGCGAAGACCTGCATCGGTTATCTGTGGCACGGGGTGTTCCTCCAACGCGTGAGGGTACGCCCGGTCGGGCGCTCTGGGATATACGAATTGTACCGGTTACGCTTCCGGCGTCGTGCCGTACCTGTCGGAAATACAACACCGCCGGGTTATCGAGCCGAACGGCAACGAGGTGGGCAAGCTCGCGGACATCGCGGTCGTGCCGCAGGGACAGTTCCCGGCCGCGCAGTGGGCCATCCTCTCGACCCCGTCCGGCGAGAAGGTCGTGCGCTGGGGCGACCTCGCGCAGGAGATCGGTCACTTCCGCCTTCGCAACCGCCTTGAGACGACCCCCGACGCGCAGCTTCCGGCCGAGGCCCTCCGGCTCGCCCGAGATCTTCTCGACAAGCAGATCGTCGACACCCACGGCGCCAAGGTCGTGCGCGTGAACGACCTCCAGCTCTCCGATGTCGACGGGCAGCTTCGCCTCGTGGGCGCCGACGTGGGACTCCGCGGGCTGCTCCGCCGGGTCGGCGCAGAGTCCTTGGCCGAGCGCGTCGTCGGGCTCGCCGGGCGGCGGCTCCCGCGCGGGATCATCCCGTGGCACCTGGTCGAGCCGCTCGAGGCGAAGAACGACGCTCCCGCAAAGACCGCCGCGGTCCGGCTGACGATCCCGCACGCGAAGCTCGCCCTGCTGCATCCCGCGGACATCGCCGACATCGTCGAGGAGATGACCGCCGACGAGCGGATCGCGGTCTTCCAGCAGCTGGACATCGAGACCGCGGCCGAAGCGCTGCAGGAGGTCGAGCCCGAGATGCAGGCTGCGATCGTCAGCGATCTCCCCGAGGAGCGCGCCGCGGACATCCTCGAGGAGATGGATCCCGACGAAGCCGCGGACCTGTTGCAGGACCTGACTGAGGAACGCCGCGATGAGCTCGTCGAGCTCATGGACAAAGAAGAGGCGCAGGACGTCGAAGAGCTCCTTACCCACTCCGAGGACTCAGCCGGCGGGATCATGACAACAGACTTCGTAGCCCTTCCCCGAGAGCTCACCGCCGCGCAGGCCATCGACGAGCTCCGCGTGAAGAAGCCGGATCCGCAGCTCACCTATTACCTGTACGTCGTCGACGGCGACGGGAAGCTCGAGGGTGTCCTCTCGCTTCGCGACCTCGTCGTCGCCTCACCGGAAACGAAGGTGAGCGACATCATGGATCCGAACGTGTTGAAGGTCGATGCGGAGACGCCGAAAGAAGACGTGGCCGCGCTCATCGCGAAGTACGACCTGCTGGCGATGCCGGTGGTCGACGCCCGCAAGAAGCTCCTGGGGACCGTCACCGTTGACGACGTGGTCGAGTTCATGCTCCCGCGAGGCTGGAAAAAGAGGTCTCTTCGGTCGATCGCACGGTGATCAGGACCGCCACCGCGGTCCGCCGTCGCACGCGTCTACGCCGCGCTTCGATCCTCGCGTTCCTCACCGTTATGGGACCCGGGATCATCACCGGGTTCGCCGGAAACGACGCCGGCGGCGTCACGACCTACACCGCTGTCGGCGCCCATTACGGCTTCGCGATGCTCTGGCTCCTTCTCCTTTCCACGGCAGGCCTCCTGGTCATCCAGGAGATGTGCGCGCGCATGGGCGCGGTCACGGGGAAGGGCCTCTCCGACCTCATCCGCGAGCGCTTCGGCGTCCGCTGGACGATCGTCGCGATGGTCGCGCTCCTCATCGCCAACGGATCGAACGTCGTCGCCGAGTTTGCCGGAGTAGCGGCGAGCCTCGAGCTTCTCGGGATCCAACGGATCGTCTCGGTGCCGGCGGCCGCCCTCGTGATCTGGGCGCTCGTCGTTTTCTTCAGCTACAGGGTCGTCGAGCGCACGCTCTTCGTTCTCGTGCTTGCGTTCATCGCCTATCCGGTGAGCGCCGTCATCGTGAAGCCGGACTGGGAGTCAGTCGCGCGCGGGATAGCACTGCCCACGTTGCCGACGGAACAGGCGGCGCTCATCGCGGCACTGGCACTGGTTGGCACGACGATCACGCCGTACATGATGTTCTACATACAGGCGTCGATCGTCGACAAGGGCATCGGCCGCGAGCTCTACCGCTTCGCGCGCGTCGATGTGTCCCTCGGCGCGATCCTCACGGGCCTCAACGGCTTTTTCATCATCGTCGTCGCCGGCGCCGTGCTCTTCCCGCATCACGTGATCGTGAATTCCGCCGCGGACGCGGCGCAGGCCCTCGGACCACTCGCCGGTGCGCAAGCGAAGCTGCTCTTCGGGATCGGCCTCTTCGGTGCGTCGTTGCTCGCGGCGACGGTGATGCCGCTGTCGACAAGCTATGCGATCTGCGAAGCATTCGGATGGGAAGCCGGGATCAGCAAGGACTTCCGTGAGGCGCCGGTGTTCATGGGCCTCTTCACGCTGCTCCTTGTCATTGGTGCGCTGTTCGTTCTTTCGCCGAGCGTTCCTCTCTTCCCGCTCATCCTCATCTCGCAGAACGTCAACGGCCTGCTGCTGCCGATCGTGCTCGTGTTCATCCTGAAGCTCGCGGCCGACCGCTCGTTGATGGGCGACCAAGCCAATGGTCGGGTGTCGCACGCGATAGGAATCGGCACGGCTGTCGGCGCGTCCGCGCTTTCGATCGCGCTGGTCGCGGTCACGATCCTAGGAGCCGCACCCTAGCCGCGTCCCGGATCTACCGAACGGGGGAGGCTCTTCCCCCGCGCGGGTGTTACCAGCGATCCGTCGATGGTTAACGCTGGGGTCAAATGGCTACGGCGCTCAACGTCGCGATCCCAGTCGTCGATCCGTACGGCAGTGTCTTCCGGCTTCTGCGGTCGTTGGAGCTGCCCTTCTCGCTGTTTCGCGTGGAGGACGCGTCGGAGGTCGAGGCT
>JALYLL010000306.1 GCA_030774255.1 Chloroflexota bacterium
GCATGAAGTCCTTGTACATGCCGGAAGCCGCCCCGGCGTCCATTGGGTTCACGCTCGCGGCGTGGACTCTTACCCGCACCTCGCCGGCGGTCGGGGTCGGATCAGCAACCTCGCGAACCGCGCCTTGGTCCTCAAACCGGTCTTTCACAAACGCACGCATTCGAAGCCTCCAATCAACGTCGATTGTCGTAATGAGCTCACGCGGGTGCGATCACGGAGCGGCCGACTGCAACGAAGACGGCGAGCGCGAGCAGCAGGGCGTTCCCGACAGCGTTGCGCCGCTCACTGCGCGAGAGGTGCAACCCGATCGCGAAGGTCATCACCAGCGCGAGACCGACCGCCGCGAGTGGTGTCAGCCACGGGAGCACGCCGGTCACCGCGGGGAGGATCAATCCGACCGCACCGAGCAATTCAAAGAGCCCGATGATGCGGACCCCCTCGGTCGGGATCGCCGATGCCCACGGCATCTGCCGCTTCGTTTGTTCGTAGCGGAACGCATGCATCGCTCCCGCTGCGAAGAACGCCAAGGCCAACAGGATCTGCGCGAGCCAGAGCAGGTACGTCATCTCGAGACCTCCACAACATCCGTCGTATAGACAACGTCTGTCGTGTATACTTCAGGCGTCGGAGTACTCCGGCAACCGACAAGAGACGAACCGCGTCGGTTAAACGACAGAACGGCCGGATCGTCGCCGACGGGTGGAGGGACCATGGCTACGGCAATCGCGCGCACCGACCCGCGGGTCCGCCGCACTCGCGAGCTCCTCACCACGGCGTTCGCGGACCTGATGAACGAGCGGGGATTCGCGTCGGTCACCGTGCAGGACATCGCGGAGCGCGCCGGGATCAACCGCGCCACGTTCTATGCGCACTACGACGACAAGTTCGCGCTGTTCGATGAGATGGTCCGGAGCGTCTTCCGCGCCGAGCTCGAGCGCCGATTGCCTCCCGCGGACCACTTCGATCTCGACGGGCTCCCCCTTCTCGTGCGTGTCGTGCTCGAGACCCTCGTCCAGATCCACGAGCATTGCGGCCCGCGGGACCTCACCCGCACGCCGCCCATCGAGGGACTGGTCCAGGACGAAGTGCAGCAATACGTCCGCGCGTGGCTCGACGCCTCCGCCGGAGCGCGAAAACGGGTATCCGCCGCGACGGCCGCTCTCGTTGTGAGCTCGGGAATCATCGGTGCAGGTGTCGCGTGGAGCCGCATCGCGAAGCGGGCGCCGGTCGACCGGCTGGTGCGCGAGATCTGCGAGCTGCTGGTGCCGGCCCTCAACTAGGTCAGTACCGAATATTTGTCCTTCGCCTGAGCGGCCTCACCTGAAGCGCGGTCGGCGTTCAAGGACTAGCCTCGCCCGCCGACCCGGTAGGAGCACGTCACGGGGTGCCGCGTTTTTCAGGATCCGGCCGCGATGCCGTAACGGTCCAGCCGAAGGAGCGCCAGCGGTCCGACGTCGGCGCACGATGCGACAGGAGTCGCACCCTCAGCGTCTCGCGGGATCGCTTTCGCGAGGCCGCCCAGCGGAGGCCCGCCATGATTGCCGCCACGCTCTCCTCGTCCGCCGGATACGCGCAGTCGTGGCGCAGCATGTCCAACGGGAAGTCGCCAAATCCCTCGACCGCGTACTCGAAACGATCCGCCGGCGTCACCTTATTGCCTTGGTATCGCTAGCGAAGCGAAGGCGGCGATCAATGCCGCCTGATGCAACGTAATTCCTTTGATCATTGGTTGCCGGATGACTCGAGCCAACTTCTCACCACACCTTCTGATGTGCGCAGATTCTTCAGACCCTGGGCGCCGGCTGATCGCCCCGGAAGACCGCTGCATGGCGTCGAGCGAAGTCGTCGAAGCTCAAGGGTCGGCGCTTGAAGATCGTCTGGATCACGTGCGACACAGTCGCCTCTTTACCCTTGCGACGCTCTGCGAAGAGCTCAGCCAGTCCATCGGCGAGGTACGCGGGCATGCCCGCGGCGAGCTGGGCCGCCTTAGCGTCTTCGGGCGGGACGTCGACGTAGCGGATCGGTTTGCCCGTAGCGGCGGAGAGCGCAGCCGCGACCTCGGTCATCGTGAGCGCATCGGGACCCGTGATCGGGTACGTCTTGCCTTCGTGCCCCGAGCCGGTCAGCACGTCCGCGGCGACGTCCGCGATGTCGCCGATGTCTATGGAGGCGATCCGCGCGTCAGCCATTGGCAAGGACAGCGCACCTCTGTTGACGATCGATGGCACCTGGCGGAAGTAGGCGTGCATGAACTCGCCGGCGCGCAGATGCGTGAAGGCCATTCCTGACGCCTCCAAGTGCTGCTCGATCTCGCCGTGCATGCGAGCAAACCTAAAAGGCGAGTTGAGATCGGGGATTATTCCGGAGAGCTTCACGACATGACGCACACCAGCAAGGGATGCCGCGTCGATGAATGCCGACTGGACCTCTCGCATCCTCGGGTCTGAGGAAGAAATGAGCATCGCCCGATCGATTCCCCTGAGCGCCGGCGCCAGAGTTTGCGGCTGGGCCATATCGCCTTCAGCAACGTCGACGCCAGCCAGCCCGGACAACTCGGCCGCCTTTGGAGCATTGGCACCGGTGGCATTGCGAACCAGTGCGCGTACGGCGACGCCTCGCGCCGAGAGCCTCCGCACCAGCTCCCCGCCATTCAGGCCGGTGGCGCCAGTCACGAGAATCACGCTCCCATCCCCTGGCGCACGACATCCCGGACCTTCATGAATGGAAGACTATGACGACGGGAGGGACGACTCATGGACCCAATCGCGCTCTTCGGAATTCAATTCACGTTGAGCCTGGCCGCATATGCGCTTATCGGCTTCTGGTACCTGGCGCCTCGCCTGTCCGGGTTGCCGCGCGAGGTAGCCCTGGCGCCACTGCTCTGGATCCACGTGTTTCGTGTTGTTGGCGGAACGATCCTCGCTCCTGGCTCTGTCGATGCGGGAGTGCCGATGGAGTTCCGGGTGATGATCGGATATGGCGACCTTGCGACGGCCTTTTTGGCACTCCTGGCATTCATCGCTCTACGTGCCCGTTTCAGCGGCGCGATCCCGTTGGTCTGGCTTTGCGTGAGCGTTGGAATGCTGGATACGGTGAACGCGATCGTTCAATCGGTCCGCGACAATGTGTTCACATACTCGCTGGGCGTGAATTGGGTCATTGTGGCTATCTATGTGCCAGCCCTATTGGTCAGCAGTCTCCTCATCTTCATGCGATTGCTCAGTCCAGATCGCTCGCCTGCTGAGAGCTCAACCCGCGGTTGAAGTCCACGGGATGTTCGACGAACGTATCCGCCATCCGAACCGAGGTTACCGTGAGCAGACGTCGGCCGACGCTGGCAGGATGCCCACATCGAAAAGACCCGGGTAGACGTCTGGCTGTGGGCAGTCCGGATCTATAAGACCCGTTCGGAGGCGACGACCGCCTGCCGTGGCGGTCACGTTCGCGTGAACAGCGGCGCGGCAAAGGCGTCGACACAGGTGAAGGTCGGCGACCGCATCGACGCGTTCGTCGGGCGTCCCCGCATTCTCGAGGTCGTGGCCATCATCGAGAAGCGAGTCGGGGCCCCCGTCGCGGCGAAGTGCCTGATCGACCACAGCCCGCCGGTGCCGGTCGTCAAGCGACAGCCGCGGGTCGCAGTACGAGAGCCCGGCAGCGGCCGCCCGACGAAGCGCGAGCGCCGCGAGCTGGATCGCCTCCGCGGAGCGTGAATTTCGGAGCATCATTCGCTCGTGCCTGCACGAAAGGTAGCCACGAAACCCGCAAAGAGCGTGGATGAATACATCGCGTCGGCGCCCGAGAAAAGGCGCGCGGCGCTGAAGAAGCTCCGCAAGACGATCAAGGCGGCTGCGCCCAAGGCAAACGAGATCGTCAGCTACGGGATGGCCGGGTTCAAGCAGGACGGAAAGCGAGTCGCGTACTTCGCGTATTGGAAGTCACACACCGCGCTCTACGGCACCAGCCGGCAATTCATAAAGGCGAACGCCGCCGAACTGAAGCCTTACGTCCAGAGCAAGGGCACGCTACAGTTCCCTGCAGACAAGCCCTTGCCCTACGCGCTCGTGACGAAGATCGTCGAGGGTCGTGTCGCCGAGATCGAACAGGGCGGCTAGACCGAGAGCGCGACCCTAGGAACGCGCTCCCACGTCGGCCACCGGTCGATCAGCCTCGGTCGGGATCTCCATCGGGCTCATGAGCTGGAAATAGTTGTTGTCGGGGTCAGCGAAAGTCGAGATCGTCACCTTCTGTCCCGGCGCGTCACTCATCTCGTAGGGCTCTTTAACGACGGTCGCGCCCGCGGCCTTCAGCTTCTTGAACTCCGCCTGGACGTCCGCCGCCGTGATGTTCCAGATGATTCGACCCGGCGTGGTGTTCTTCCCCTTGACCTGGTCGTGCGGCCCGAAGGTCAACGAACCGCTGCCGATCTGCCATCCGAAGTAGCCACCCTCGTCCCAGGTGGGCTTACCGAAGAGCTTGGTGTAGTAGTCCTTGAGTTGCTCTGGGTTCTCTGTTCCGATGAGTAGTCCGTTTAGGTTCATCTTGTTCTCCCCCGCGTTGGTTTGGTCCTGTGTGAAGGCTAGTCGAACGTGACCACGAGTTTCTGGATTTGTCCGTTTCGCTGGCTTATACGCATCTCGCCCGCCTGACGGCCCTCGTCACCCAGCCACGCGTACCGCGCGACGATGAATCCGTCGCGTTCTTCCGTGTCAAAGATCTCGACCTCGTCGTCCGGAGGCTGATCGCGGTACGCGGCTGCGATGGCATCGCGGCCCACGAACGGACCGACGGGCACGCCCTCGAACCGCATCTCGGCATCCTCGGCGAACGCAGCCGCCATCGGTGCGAAGTCGCCGGTCCGCACGCCCTCGTTGAATCGTCGAACGTGCTCGTCAAGGAGCCCCATCTCAACCGTTCGCCGCCACGACCGCCTTCAGCCAACGAAGAATGCTCGCACTGTCGATGTCGCCGGCGCTGCGTACCTGGAGCATCCGATTGCCCTTGCCGCTCCCCTCGAGCTTCTTCTCGGGGTCGACGAACGCGCTCGGTGGCGCGAAGAAGTTGATGGCGACGTGGTCCTTGAACGAGGCGAGCGCGCAGATGTTCTTTCCGTTCAGCTGGTAGAAGGGCACGCCCCACTTGATCGAGACGTCCGCGTCAGGCACTCCTTTGTTGACGAGCGCGCGCAGCTTCTCGAGGAGTGCGGCTTTGTCGGCCGCCTGCTCCGCGATGTAGCGCGTGTCAGGACCGGACGCGGCCTTCTTTGCCGCGGGCTTCTTGGCGGTCTTCGTTGCGGCCATTCTTCAACTCCCCCTGCGTGCTACACGGAATCTAAAGTGTGTGACCGTTTCCCACGACGCCGACTATGCCTCGGTCGCGGGCGGGATGTTCTGGTTGAGCCGGAAGAGGTTCGTCGGATCGTAGCGACGCTTGATCGCCGCCAGCCGGTCCCACGTCGGCCCCGGGTACGCGGCGCGGACCCGCTCTGGACCCTCCTCGGTCAAGAAGTTGACGTACGCGCCCGCGTCACTTTGCTCCAGCGCCGCAGCGAAGCCCTTCACCCATGGCTCGTAGACGCTCGCCTGGTCGGGGCGGTCGTAGAGAGCGGCGCAATTGACCATGATCCGTGAACGGCGATGCGCGAAGGCAGTGGCTTCCACTGGCACCCGCGCCATCGCGCCCCCGAGCACGCGGAGCTGCGCCACGCGCGTCGGCGCGTCGGTCGCGCCAAGGTGATCGACGATCCTGTCCGCGACACCGCGGTCGACCGAATCGATGAACATCGTTCGGTTCGTACCGATCGGGTGATAGCTCTCATCGTCGGGCGGGTACATCTCCGGGTACCGGCCCGGCTTGACCAAGTCCACGATCGGCTTGGCCAGGGCGCGGAACGGCGCGACGGCACGCTCCCCCGCGTCGACCGCGCCTGCGAAGCACAGCATCCCGAAGATCACGAGCTTGCCGTGCTGCTCCGCGGGCACGAACGGCATCGGGGGCGCGGGCATCACGTTCGCGATCGTGGAGAGCTCCTCGGGTGCGGCCTCGGAGAGGGCGATGAAGGAACGAATGACATCCGCGGTCGCCGGGAGCATCAGCATCCCGCCGACCATCGTGCCGACGTCGTGCAGACGGAAGTGGAAACGCGTCGCGACGCCGAAGTTGCCCCCACCGCCGCGTATCGCCCAGAAGAGGTCCGGGTGATTGTCGGCGTCGACGCGCAGCAGCTGACCGTCCGCGGTCACGACGTCCGCGGCGAGGAGGTCGTCGATGGTGAGCCCGTGCTTGCGCACGAGATACCCCACGCCACCGCCCAGAGTGATCCCGCCGATGCCAACCGAGCCGGTGTCGCCGAATCCGGTCGCGAGGCCATAGGCATCGGCCGCGATCGTGTACGCGGCCGCGGTTAAACCCGTCTCGGCCCACGCGGTGCGACCCTGCGCATCGATCTCGAGCGCGTGCATGTCTTTGAGATCGAGGACGATTCCCCCGTCGGAGACGCTGTGACCGGCGCCGCTGTGGCCGCCGCTGCGTACGGCGAGCTCCATTCCGGTCTCGCGAGCGAACGTGATGACTCGCGAAACATCGGCCCCGTCCGCGACCCGCACGATCGCGGCGGGCCGGTTATCGGTCCCGCCGTAAAAGGTCGTCCTCGCCGCGTCGTACTCGGGGTCGTTCGGGCCGATCACCCGACCGTCGATCTTCGGAAGAGACATTGTGCCGATGCTCATCGCCGAACCCGGTAGCGCAGGTGCGTCGCCTCGGGGGTTGTGATGGCGTCGATGAACTCGAGGTCGATCGAATCGTCTCCGAGATGATCGAACAGGCGGACGCCGTCCCCCAGGAGCATCGGCGCAATGTGGATGTAGATCTCGTCGACCAGACCCGCCTTGAGGCACTGCTGAGCGACGCTCGCGCCGGCGATGCCGACGTCCTTGTCGCCCGCGGCGGCCCTCGCGACCCTCACGGCCTCCTCGAGATCGTCGGTGAACGTGAACTTTGATTTGCCCTCCGGCACGACCTTCGGAGGGCGATGAGTGAGCACGACAACCGGAATTCCGTTGACGGGGTGCGCGCCGTTCCATCCGCCCGCGATGTCGTAGGTCCGTCTCCCAGTGAGACTCGCGCCCGCGGACGCGAACATCTCTTCGACGACCTCCTGATTCTTCCCCTTCGGCTTGAACCTCGCGTCGTTGTTTACGCCCCGTCCCGTCCCGCTGGTGTACCAGTCGAAGAGCTTCATTCCGTTCCGCGCTCCGAGCGGGTGGTCGAAGTCGTCGCCCGGTCCAGCGATGAAGCCGTCCAGCGACATCGTGAGGCTGATAACCACCCTCGCCATCTCAGCTAAGGGTCGCGACGTGTTGGGCGAGGTGTTCCAGGATCTGCGTCCAGCCCGTCCGCTCCTGCTCCTCGCTCATGGCCATATCGACCGAGAGCGTGAGCTTGGTCTTGCCTTTCTGGTCCTCGAACGTCGTCGTTATCACGCGGCCATCGCCGAGGTCCTGCACGATGCGGTCGGGCTTCGTGACCTCGCGGTAGGTGCCCTCGAACGTAAAGCCCTCCTCGCTGTGGTCGGCGGGACGCATGCCGATGCGGAAGATTCCGCCCGGGCGAACATCGGTCTCGGCGAAAGGCGATTCCCAGTCGTTGGCGAACGCCCATTTCACGATGTGCGTTGGATCGGTGTAGGCCCTCCACACGAGGTCACGCGGCGCGTCGAACGTGCGGGTAAGTGTGAGAAGCCGATTCTTCGTGGTCATCGAGCTTTTCCTGTCTCGCGTGCGAGCAGCTCGTCGAGCTTCTCGAAGCTCTGCCGTATGCCCTCGACGACACCCAGCTTGAGCAGATCCTCGTAGTCGGAGACTGTCTCCGCGGTCTGTTGCATCGTGAGCTTGGTCTTGTTGCCCTGCGCCTCGAAGAGAACGGTCACCAGGATCGGTGGCGGCACGGACTCCTCGCCGGAGAACGTGAAAACGAGACGTTCGTTCGGCACGACCTCGCGGAACAGACCCTTGCCGACGAACACTGCGCCGTCCGGCCCTTTCATGTCGCATCGGAAAATGCCGCCCGGCCGAGGGTCGACCTCGCACCGCGGCGATGTGAAGTCCTTCGGCGGAAACCATTGCGCCAGCTGCTTCGGGTCCGTCCACGCTTTGTAGACGGCCTCCAGCGGCGCATCGAAGACCCGGGTCGCGATGACAGTCCGCTCCGGCGCGCTCACGCTATTTTCTGCGGCCATGCTTCTTGTCCTCCCCTTGTAGTTCGCGCAGATGCTGGTCGAGCCGATCGAGGCTTTGCTCCCAAAAGACGCGGTACCGCTCCATCCACTTCGTCGCCTCACGCAGACGTTCCGCCTCGAGCCGCGCCGGGCGCCACTGGGCGTCCCGCCCGCGCGAAATGAGGCCCGCGTTTTCGAGCACCTTGAGATGCTTCGAGACCGCAGGAAGCGTCATGTCGAAGGGCTTCGCGAGCTCTGTGACCGAGGCCTCTCCCGATGCCAGACGCGCAAGGATCGCCCGCCTGGTCGGGTCGGCGATCGCCGCGAACGTCGCGCTGAGGTGGTCGGTCGCCATTTTGGAGTGCTGTACCTTTCGGTTAAATAACTAGTTGGTTTAATACAGGGCGACAGGCTCGCTGTCAAGTTGCACCCAGGGGCCGAGAATGAGCTCTCCGATCAAAAGAACAGGTGGTACTGGAAGAATTCGTCGTCCCGCTTCCAGCCGCAAGATTCATACAAGGTCTGCGCAACCTTGTTCGTTACCCCGGTGTTGAGAACGAGGCCCTTCGCTCCCGTTTCGACCGCATGCCGCCTCGCTCGCTCGAGCAACGCTCGGCCAACACCGCCGCGTCGGATGTCCGAGCGCACGAAGAGATCGTTCAGGACCCAGAGGGGCTTCAGCGAGACCGATGAGAACGAGGGGTAGAGCTGCGTGAACCCGGCTGCCTCCTTTGGATTCGCGTACGCCACATAGATCACCGACTCATCGCGTTCGATCCGGTCGCCAAGGAAGGCGCGGGCGGCACTCTCGTCCGACCGCTGACCATAGAACTGACGGTACTCGTCGAAGAGCGGAACCAGGTCATCGAGCTCGTTGCGCCCGGCGCGCACGATCGTGATGTCCACGGCTCACACATTAGTGGGACGCAGTCGCGACGCGACGAACACGCCTGCGATCGCGACGGCGCAGGCCATAGCATCGGTGACCGCGACCCCGAGTGCGGCGCTGCCAACTCCGGCGACCGCGGCGGCCACCGCGACCGCGCCGATGCCGGTGCCGAGTGCGTTCCCTAAGACATCGGTGAGCTGCATCGCCGCCGCGGTCGCGCCTTCGCTGCCCGAAGGCGCGTTGCGCAATACGGTGAGCGAGATCGAGCTGTACGCCATCCCGATCCCGAGACCGGCGATGGCCCAGATGGGAACGCAGAGCCACGCGGGTACGGCGCCGGACAACACGACACCCATGCCGGCGATCCCCACCGCGATGAGGAGAAAGCCGTTCCGCACGAGCGGAGCCGGGCCGACCCGTAAGACCGTCCGCTCTTGGATCCACGCGCCCGTGGTCCACGCGATCGTGCCGCCGGTGAGCGCGAGTCCTGAGAGGAGGACGCTCTCGCCGCGGATAGTGGTCACTGTGAGCGGCACGAACACATCGGCGGCGAAGAACGCGAAGCTGAGGACCCCTTTCAAAAGCACCGCGGCGGGCAACGGGCCTTGGGCTCTAAACGTGCCGGGCGGCAGGAGCTTTCGCAGCGCGGGGACGCCGGCCAGAAGTCCGATTGCGAGGAGCGTCGGCGTAATGAGGACGTCGCGGGCCTGCAGGCCCGCGAGCGCGAGCCCCGCTCCGGCCGCGACGCGGACCGCATCGACGAGCACGCCGCGTGCGGCGCGGTCGGGATTGCCCGGAAAGCTGCGCAGCGAGCGCAGCGCGAGCGACCCCGCGATGATCACGAGCGGCAGGAGACCGAGGAACACGGAGCGCCAGCCGACGTGGTCCCCGACGAACGCCGCGAGCGCCGGGCCGGCGATGCCGGGAACGACCCAGGCCGTCGAGAGGACCGCGAACATCCGCGGTCGAAGCTCGTCAGGGTAGGTGCGGCCGATCACGAAGTACGCGACGGCGGGTATGGCCCCGGCGCCGAGGCCCTGGACCGCGCGAGCCGCTACGAGCACGGGCATCGACGGCGCGAGGCCACCGATGAGAAGGCCGATGGCGAAGAGCGCGAGGCCGACTCCGAACGGGGTCGCCGGACCGAAGCGATCGGCGAATTCGCCGGCGACAACGATGCCGACGAGATTCGCGAGAAGGAACGCGCTGAAGACCCAGCCGTACAGCTCGATGCCGCCGAGGTCCTCCGCGACGAGCGGCATGATCGTCGCGATCGCTAGCGCTTCGAACGCGACGAACGTCACGTTGAGAACGAGGCCCACGGTGAGCCCGCGCCAGCGCTCGTGCATTAGTCCGAAAGTCACCTGAACGGGTGACTTCGTAACACACCGCGCCGACACCCGAA
>JALYLL010000307.1 GCA_030774255.1 Chloroflexota bacterium
ATCGCCTCATCGAGCCGTGTGAGCTCGAAGATCTGCTTGTAGTGATCGTTCAGTCCGCAGGCGAGAAGCTTCTGCTTCTGCCGGTTCGCGCGGACGAGAAGCGTCACGAGCAGCCCGATCCCACCGCTGTTCATGTAATCGAGGCTCGAGAAATCGAGCACGATCGCGCGCGTCTTCTCCCCCGCCTGACCGTATGCCGCCATGAGCGGAGCCTCCGATGCCGCGGTCACGTCTCCGCGCACCCGGATCACGATGGTCCTCTCGTCGATGCGGTCCGCCGTTGTGGTCGTCGTCGCTGTGGTCATGTCGCCCCTCCCGCTTTCAATGCCGCGCTTTCGTCCGCGAAGATAGTCATGAAGTCCGCCAGGCGCGTGATCTCGAAGATCTCGCGGTAGTGATCGCTCAGCCCCGACGCCGTGATCTTGCGACCGTCCTTGCGCGCGCGAGCGAGGATCCCGACGATCAGCGCGATGCCCGTGCTCGAGAGGAAGTCGACGCCGGCGAAGTTCAGGAGCACGGTCTTCGAGCTGTGCGCCACGGCTGCGGCGTACGCGCCGTTGAGCGCGTGCTCCGCCGTGGAATCGATCTGCGCCGGCAGGTCCACGACGGCCGTCCCGTCGCGGTAGCGGACCGGTGCGGTTGCCTCAGGCGTCGTGGCCATCGTTCGCTCCCTTCTTCCCATCGAGCTTCATCACGAGCTCGATCGAGTGGTGCATGTTCGTCGTGTGCACGCGCATGTCGTCGACCATGTTCTTGATGAGGAAGAGTCCCCAGCCCCGCGGCTTCTGCCGACCTTCGAGCTTGGCCTCGAGATCCGGCGTCTCGGGCTCGGGTATGTCGCGCCCGCCGCCGTTGTCGACGATGCGGACGACGAGCTCGCTGTCGCTCCGGGTAACGCGTACGTGGACCGGCAGCTCGACGTCCATACGGTTGCCGTGCTCGATCGCGTTCATCGCGGCCTCGGAGACCGCCGTCTTGAGGCGCTCGTAGCGCTTCGGCTCGAGGCCGAGGTCTTTCACCGACGATGCAACGCGGTCCATGATCCGGCGTTCGTTGCCCTGCGCGCTCGGCTCTTCGAACTCGACCAGCACGTGCTCGCTTTCGCCGAGGCCCGTCGATCGAGCGAGGGTGACGAGCGTGATGTCGTCCTCCTGCTCCCAGGCCGGACCGGTGAATGCGTGGAGCGACTCCAGCAGGCCGTCGATCAGCTCGTGGCCAGTCCCGAGCTCCCCGATGAGCTTGCGCATCCGCGGGAAGCCGAACATCTCCCGCCGGGGATCGTGCGCCTCGGCGATCCCATCGCTGTGGAGGACGATGACGTCGCCTGGACCGAGGGTCGCCTGCTTCTCGTCGTAGCGCATGCCGGGCATCGCCCCAAGCGGCATCCCTGTCGCGCGAAGCTCGACGACGTCGTTACCGCGGCGCACGAACGGCAGGTCGTGGCCCGCGTTCGCGTAGGTGAGCGCGCCGGTCGTCGGATCGAGGACCGCGTAGAGGCAGGTCACGAACATGTTCTGTGGGATGTCGGCGTGCAAGAAGTCGTTCACGCGTTCGAGGACCTTGCCCGGCGCCACGAGGCGCGGCGCCTCGCTTCGCAAGACGGAACGAGTGGTCGCCATCACGAGCGCCGCCGGGACGCCGTGACCGGTCACGTCACCGACGATGAGCCCGAGCTTGCCATCCGGCAGGGGAATGAAGTCGTAGAAGTCGCCGCCGACCTCGGCTGCCGCGCGGTAGAACGCGGCGACCTGCCAGCCCGGGAGGTCCGGCACGGTCTTGGGTAGGAACTGTTGCTGGATGAGCTGCGCGATCCGGAGCTCCTGATTGATGCGCTCGCGGGCCCGGACCTCTGCCTCCTGCTCGCGCACGAGCTGAGCAACTCGCACCGCAGGCGACGCCTGCGCGGCGAGCTTCTCAAGAAGTCGCCGATCGTCGGTCGAGTAGTCCTGGTCCGACAGGCGCCGGCCAAGATTGAGAAGCCCGATGAGCTCGCCCTGGCTGATGAGCGGCACGACGAGTGTCACGCCCGCCGCGCGTAGAGCGCGGACGGCCGGAGAATCGAGCTGGAGCTCGTCGATCGAGATGGCGCTCGAGCCCGCGTGGAAGTACGCGAGGATCGGGTCGTTCGGCGCGATGTCGATCGGCGGCGTGTCCACGATGAGGTTGCCGGGCAGCTGGCGTGTCGCCGTCCCCGGCGCCTCCGCACCACGGCCGGTGACTCGCCGGAATGTCCG
>JALYLL010000308.1 GCA_030774255.1 Chloroflexota bacterium
CAGAGGGCGGCGGTGCGCGCATCCATGTTTCGTGCCTCGAGAAGCTCGGTGACCGACATCGGGATCGGCGGTTCCCAGTTCCAACCCCACCAACCCACCGGCATGTCGTAGTCGCGCGGGGACAACGGACGCTCGACGAGGCTCTGACGACGGTACTGCACGGCCTTCGACTCCTTGGCCGAGCGTAGCACGCTATTCTGCGCACTCCGGTGGCTGAGGATGAGCGGAGCATCGACGATCCCGCGCGGCTCGCCGATGAAGCGCGCGAGATCGTGCAGAAGGCGGCGACGGAGCTTCGCGCGCAACGCATTCCGATCGAGACCGAGCCTCCGACGATCTTCAAACCCGATTGAGCTTCGCCGAAATCCGCTTCGCCACAGCGGCGGAGCTCGCCGCCGCGCTTCGCAAGCGTCGCGTGTCCGCGGTCGAGCTCACGCGTGCGTCCCTCGACCTTCTCGGAAAGATCGGACCGAAGTACAACGCGGTCGCCGCGCTCACGCCCGAGCGCGCACTCGACGAGGCGAAGCGGGCCGATAGCGCTCTCGCGAAAAAGCAGGGCGGGCCGCTCACCGGGATCCCTTACGGCGCGAAGGATCTTCTCGCGGCACGCGGCGCGCCGACCACGTGGGGCGCGCCGCCGTACCGCGATCAGATCATCGGTGAGGACGCGACCGTCGTTGCCAAGCTCAAGAGGAGCGGCGCAGTCCTGGCCGCGAAGCTCGCGATGGTCGAGCTCGCGGGCGGAGGTGGGTATCGCTACCCGAGCGCGTCGCTCCAGGGTCCGGGCCGCAACCCCTGGAACAAGGAGCACTGGTCGGGCGGGTCATCAAGCGGATCCGGCTCCGCGGTCGGCGCGGGCCTCGTCCCGTTCGCGATCGGCTCAGAGACCTCGGGTTCCATCGGGACGCCGTCGGCGTATTGCGGCGTGACGGGCCTCCGTCCGACGTACGGCCTCGTCTCGCGCAAGGGCGCCATGGCGCTGTCGTGGACGCTCGACAAGCTCGGGCCGATGGCCCGCACGGCGGAGGATTGCGGGACCGTACTGGAGGCGATCGCGGGTGCGGACGCGGGCGATCGCACCACGAGCGGAAAGCGTTTCAAGCCAATGGCGGCGCGCCCTGCGGCAGCCGCTGCGAAACGAGCGCGGATCGCGTACGCCGAAGAGGACATCGCCGATCACGCCTCGCCCGAGGCCAGGGCCGCGCTCGAGAAGGGCATTGCCGAGTTCAAGCGACTCGCGCCGAACTTCGTCCGCGCCACGCTTCCGGTGATGCCGTTCGGGCCGATGGTCCAGACCGTCTACGGTTCCGAGGGCGCGGAGATCTTCGCCGAGCTCATCGAGGGCAAGCGATTCGAGCAGCTCATCGACGCGCGCCAGAAGGCCGGGCTTCGCGCCGCGCTCGAAACGAAGGCCCGCGACTACCTGCACGCGATGCGGATGCGGACTCGCCTGCAGGACGCGCTCGATTCGATGTTCCACGACGTCGATGTGATCCTCTCCGTCGGCCGCGCGATCACCGCCACACCGATCACGCAGCCGCTCGACAGCCCGCCGACGACCGCGAGCGCGACGCCGCCCGCCAATCGGCGAACCGGGAACATCGGGCTTATTGCCGCCGGCAACCTCGCCGGCGTGCCCGCGATCTTCTTTCCCTGCGGCTTCGGTACGGACGGACTGCCCGTCGGGCTCCAGCTCGTCGGTCCCCCCTTCAGCGAGCCGCTCCTCATCGCGCTCGCGTCGGCCTACCAGCGCGAGACGGACCACCACACGAAACGACCGAAGGACTAGACAGCCCGTACGATCGCGTCGACGGTCTGGTCGAGACTCAGCTTGGTCGAATCCACAACGATCCAGCCGTGCTCGGTGGTGTTCTCGGCGGCGAGAAGTGGGTGCAAGCCGCGGCACGCAGCTTCAAGAACGCTCGCGTCGAATGGTTTTCGCCGAGGTGCTGCGTTCCTCGCCAGGACGGTCTCGAGGCTCGGATGGAGGAGCACCTTTCGAAGCTCGGTATTTCCCAGGTAATCCGTGTATTGGTCGAGATGTGACTCGCGGATGACGTCGTCGAGTATCGCAACGAACCCAGAACCCGCGTAATCGGCGGCGATTCTCGCCGCACCACGTCTCGCCAGAGCGAACTGTCGGTCAGTCTCGGCGGTCCACCCGACCGGACTCGAGAATCCAGACCGCACCCAATCTCGAATGTCGTCGACAGGGACGTGGACGGCTAGAGGAAACCTTCCGCACAGCGCATCCGAGACCGTGCTTTTTCCGGCGCCAGGCGCGCCAGTGATGATCCATACGGGTTGCGCGCCCACGGCTACGCGAGCTTCGCAGTGATCCCAGCGAGCGCGGCGATCTGCTGTCGTTCGCTCCCCACCGGCTGAAACATGATGTTCGCGTGGCCGATGCCTTTGTCGGCGTAGCTGCGTAGCTTCTCGGCTGCGTCGTCGGCCGTTCCGAAGAGCAGACCGGGGCTCGATGCGAGAAAGCTCTTGCGATCGGTCTTCCGCCGCTTCGCGATCTCGTCGACCCGCGACTCCGCCTCGGCGCGGGTCTTGCCGACACACGCGACGAGGAACGCACTTCGTAGCAGCGTCTTCGGGTCGCGCTTCTCGGCACGGCAGGCCTCGTCAAGGTCGCGTAGCCGGTCGGGTAGATCGCCCGGGCCGGACGCGCTCGCGGTGATGTTGAAGGCGTGACCGTATTTCGCGGCGGCGCGCATGACTCGCGGCTTCGATCCGCCGATCCAGATCGGGAGCGGTGTCTGAACTGGCTTTGGCGAGCACAGCGCGTTCTCGATGCGGTAGTGCTTGCCCTGATACGTCGCTCGCTCTTCCTTCCACATACGCGTGCAGATCTCAAGTGTCTCGATCATCTGCGTCACGCGCGTCGGCGCGTCCGGGAACTCGTAGCCGTACGCGCGGTACTCGACGTCCTTCCAGCCCGCGCCGAGCCCGAAGTCGAGGCGTCCTTTGCTCATCACGTCAACGCTGGCCGCGATCTTCGCGAGCAGCGCCGGGTTCCGATACGACTGCGCGGTGACCATCGGCCCGATCCGGATGCGCTCGGTCCGTACGGCGAGCGCCGCGAGGACCGTCCAGGCCTCGAGGCAGTCGGTGTTCACCGCGTTCGGGTCCAGAAAGAGATGGTCGGAGACCCAGAGCCGCGTGAAGCCGGCGCGCTCGGCGTCGAGCGTGATCGCGAGGACGTCCTCGAACTTGAAGCCGAACTGCGGCTCGATTTGAACGCCGAGATCCATGTGCTGGACTCTAGCGGCGCGTCGCACTCAACGCTCCGTAGGCGTGTCCTCCTCCGCCGTGAGGCGGAACATCATGTGCCGCCCGGTGATCGTCAGAGTCGCGAGCATGAACGCTGCGAAGACGGCAATGCCGACGTTCGGGACCGGTCCGATCCCCACGACGAACGCGTTGAACAGGACCACGAGCACGAACCACACGAGGAACGCAAAGAGCGTCTCGCGAAACTGGAACGTGATCGGGCGCCTCGGCACGCGCCGCGCGGGCCGGCGCTCCG
>JALYLL010000309.1 GCA_030774255.1 Chloroflexota bacterium
TCCCGCAGTGCGAGGAGCGCGGCGTCGCGGTCCTCGAGCGAGATGAGGGTGCGCGCCAGACCGCTGTATGAGTCGACGTCGCCGTGCTTCGTTACCAGCTCGCGGTACGCGGTCTCGGCTTGGCGGAGACGGCCGCTCGCGAAGAGCTTGGCGGCTGCGTCGCTCGCGAGACGGTGGTCGTTCGTGACCTTTGCCACGGGAGTGCGACCCTGTTGGGCGAGCGCCTGCGCGAACTCGCCCGCCTTCTTGTTGTCCATGACCCTGGCTGCGGCCAGGCGCGCGCGCTCCGCGAGCGGGAGGATGTGGATGCGCTCCACGTTGTTCGCGTTGACACCCATCGCGTGCAGCTCGCGCGAGAGGAAGGCGGGCGCGGCGGGGCCGAGGTATTCCTTCGCGACGCCCAGGAGCTCGAGGGCGAGCGCGTTCACCTTTAGTCCTCGCCACCGCTTCCGGCCTCGTCGGCCAGAGCGTAGAAGCGCAGCGCGGTGAGCATCCGATCGAACGCCGACGCGACCTCGTGCGTGATGTCGTCACCGCTGCGCGTGTCGAAATGCGCCTCGCGCAGATCGATGTTCCCCGTCGAGACCTGGGTGGCCTCGCCGACCAGGCGGCGGAGCGGTCCGACGAGCGACCGTGTGAGGAGGATCCCGATCACGAACGAGAGGAGGACGCCCATGACGAGCATGAGCCCCGCATCGAAGGTCGCGTTGTCGGCCGCCTTCGTG
Source organism: Chloroflexota bacterium (assembly GCA_030774255.1). Classification (GTDB taxonomy): domain Bacteria; phylum Chloroflexota; class Limnocylindria; order P2-11E; family P2-11E; genus 3-1-20CM-2-70-9. The sequence goes on from JALYLL010000309.1 coordinate 726, forward strand.
TACGTGGTGAGCGGCACGGCGAGGACGTAGCCCCACGGTTTATTGACGAGGCGCGTCACCACGCCGCGCTGCTCGTCGGAGCCCGCGCCGAAGGAGAACGCGGCGTCGCCGCTCGCCCCTCTCGCGAGTCCATCGAGCGCCGTCTTCAAGGTGGGGAGCGGATCGATGACTAGCTTGTCCGGCGTGATCGTGCCGAAGCGCTTATCGGCCGCGAGCTTCTTCGTGGTGTCCGGGTCGATGGCTGCGATCGGCTTGTAGATGAGCGACTCGGCCTGCTCGCGCTGGCCCTTGGTCTCGGAGACCGCGAGGCGGATGCCGTAGTCGTCCACCAGGAAGGAATGCGCGCCGACGCCGACGGAGCCCGCGTCGCTCTCGACGATGTCCCAGATGGCCGCGAGGTTCACGCGCGTGCGAACGACGGCGACGACGACGTTGTTCGCGGCGACCGGGGACGAAAAGAAGAGCGCCGGTTTGTTCGTGATGACCGAGTACGAGGGGTCGCTCACGTACGGCGTCCCCTTCATCGCGGTCAGGAAGTACTCGCGGAAGGCGACGCTCGTGCCTTCGTCGGTGGGCACGGAGGCCGCGACGATCGTGCCTTTCGGGTCGACCACCGCGACGGATTCGTATTCGGGTGAGCGTGCCGCGGCAGCCGACAGCGCGGTCCGCGCGGCCGCACGCGACTCCTGATCCCCGAGGTTCGTCGCGTACTTCACGATGTCGGGCAGCTTGGCGACAAGGATGATGTCGCCCAGCCGGCTGGCCAGATACGAGTCGATCGCATTCGCCGTCGAGGTCGAGCGCTGGCGGATGTTCGTCACGCCGAGCGAGGTCAGGTCGTTACGTGTGTTGTTCGTGGACACCACGCTGACCAGCGCGATCGGGGCCACCCCGACGATGACCAGCGCGGCGAGGACCTTCTGCCAGAACCGAATACGAGGCCGACGCATACCCGTTCCCCTGCCCCGCGCGCTTTAATCGTCCACCCGTCGCGCGCGAGTAAGCGCATCGTCGGCGCAATAAGCCGTCTGGCCTAGTCACAGGGCGGCACGCGCTCGTACCGGAAAGGTCCTAGTACCGATTGGGGGGCTATGCCCCCCAGCCCCCGCCCGATTCCCCGCTAGGCCGTACCATTCAGTCAAACAACACACGAAGACGTGTTCGCGCACGTGGAGGACAAGTGGCCAACGGAACGATCAAGAAGCTCGTCGGCGACAGGGGCTTCGGCTTCATCCAGACCGAGGACGGGTCAGACATCTTTTTTCACCGGTCGCAGGTGGAAGGCGACGCATTCGACACACTCCGTGAGGGTCAGAGCGTGACCTACGAGAAGGGGATGGATCCCCGCCGCGGCAAGCCGCAGGCGGAAAAGATCACTCCGGCCTAGGTCCGCGCCGGCAGGCTTCGGAAGCCGCCGCTTCGCTTAACGTCGCGTAGCAGTCCACGAAGGAGACGCTTCGATGTCTCCAGCTGCTCGCGGTCATCCGCCGTCAAACCGGCACGCGTGGGATCGAGCCGCCACCAGCACTCGAAGCCCCAGAGTCGCTCGTCGCCCACGCGCAGCCGCGGGATGCCCGCGCCGCTTCGGCGCGGGTCGCCGGTCTCGAAGTCGAAGAAGCCTTCGAAGATGGCGGCCGCCCCGGTCCGGTCTGGCTCGCCCTCACGGCTGTCGAGCAGGATGACGCACGGCATCCCCGGGCTAATTTCATCTCGCGGACGCTGAGGCCGCCTGCGATCGCCGCGAGACTGGGGAGCCCTGGCCGCAGGACGGCGATCGGATCGCGGCTCGATCTGCCGCTGCGGACCCCGAGCCGGAGCAGGCGACGACGAAGTCGGCCGCGGCTCGGCCTTCGGCCGGCGTGGCCTGAATCGCCGCCGGCGAGGACGCTCTTGCACTGAGCGAGTTTAAGTGGCTGCGCCGCTACCATCGACGTAGATGCACGAGGTGCACGACGTCTACGACGAGTTCAAGCACCAGCTGCCCGACATCGACCCCGAAGAGACACAGGAGTGGATCGAGTCGCTCGACGCGCTGGTAAAACAGGGGGGCGGCGATCGCGCTCGCTTCGTCCTCTACAAGCTGCTCAAGCGAGCGCGCATGCTCCACGTCGGCCTGCCCCCGCTCACGCAGACCCGCTACATCAACACCATCTCTCCAGAGCAGGAGCCGTACTTCCCCGGCGACGAAGAAATGGAGCTCCACATCCGGCGGCTCATCCGCTGGAACGCGGTCGCGATGGTCGTCCGCGCGAACCATCACTACGAAGGTATCGGTGGCCACCTCGCGACCTACGCCTCGGCGGCGAGTCTCTACGAGGTCGGTTTCAACCACTTCTTCCGCGGGAAGGACGACGACGCGTCGGGTGATCAAATCTTCTTCCAGGGACACGCCGCGCCCGGCATCTACGCGCGCGCCTTCGTGGAAGGTCGTCTCACCGAGTCGCAGCTCGATCACTTCCGGCGGGAGGTCGTTCCGGGCGAAGGGCTCTCGAGCTATCCGCACCCCCGCCTCATGCCGGAGTTCTGGGAGTTCCCCACCGTCTCGATGGGTCTCGGCCCGCTTGCCGCGATCTATCAAGCGCGCTTCAACCGCTACCTGCACCACCGCGGCATCAAGGACACCACGAGCTCGCGGGTCTGGGCGTTCCTCGGCGACGGCGAATGCGACGAGCCCGAGTCCCTCGGCGCGCTGCACGTCGCCGCACGCGAAGGTCTCGACAATCTGACCTTCGTCGTGAACTGCAATCTCCAGCGCCTCGACGGTCCGGTGCGCGGCAACGGCAAGATCGTCCAGGAGCTTGAGTCGGTCTTCCGCGGCTCGGGCTGGAACGTCATCAAGGTGCTCTGGTCGCGCGAGTGGGACGATCTCCTCGCGCGCGACGTCGACGGCGTGCTTGTGAACCGCATGGCCGAAACGACCGATGGCGAGTCGCAGCGCATGACCATCGCGGACGGCGCGTACATCCGCGAGCACTTCTTCGGGACAGACCCGCGCCTGCGCAAGATGGTCGAGCATCTCTCCGACGAGCAGCTGCGCACGCTCCGCCGCGGCGGTCACGACTACCGAAAGGTGTACGCGGCGTACCACGCAGCGGTCCGCCACACCGGCGCGCCGACGGCGATCCTCGCGCAGACCGTGAAGGGTTGGGCGCTTGGACCATCGGTCGAGGCGCGCAACATCACGCACCAGGCGAAGAAGATGAGCTTCGAGGAGCTCAAGATCTTCCGCGACCGCCTGCAGCTTCCGATCTCCGACGACAAGCTCACCGAAGACCCGCCCTACTACCACCCCGGGCCGGATTCGCCAGAGGTCCAGTACATGATCGAACGCCGTCGCGCGCTCGGCGGCTTTGTCCCGCGGCGCGTCGTTCGCGCGAAGCCGCTGCAGCAGCCCGAGGCGTCGGCTTTCGCCGAGTTCCCGAAGGGGTCAGGGACGGCCGCGGCTTCGACGACGATGGCATTCACGCGCCTCCTTCGGAATCTGCTGCGCGACAAGAACGTCGGAAAGCGCATCGTGCCGATCATCCCTGACGAAGCGCGCACGTTCGGGATGGACCCGCTCTTCAAGGAAGTCGGGATCTACTCGCCGCTCGGTCAGCGCTACGAGCCGGTCGACGCCGAGACCCTCCTTCCCTACCGCGAGGCGATCGACGGCCAGGTGCTCGAGGAAGGCATCACCGAAGCGGGCTCGATGGCGTCGTTCACCGCGGCCGGCACGAGCTACGCGACGCACAGCGAGCAGATGCTGCCGTTCTACGTCTTCTACTCGATGTTCGGCATGCAGCGCACCGGCGATCAGATCTGGGCGTTCGGCGACGCGCGCGGCCGCGGCTTTCTCTGCGGCGCGACGGCGGGCCGCACGACCCTGAACGGCGAAGGGCTCCAGCACGAGGACGGCCACAGCCAGCTGCTCGCCACGTCGATCCCGAACATCCGCGCGTACGACCCGGCCTTCGCGTACGAGACCGCCGTGATCGTGCGTGACGGGATGAAGCGGATGCTCGGCGATGGTGAGTCGATCTTCTACTACCTCACCCTTTACAACGAGAACTATCCGCAGCCGGCCATGCCGGAAGGCGTCGAGGACGGCATCGTCCGCGGCATCTACCTCTTCCGCCCCGGTGAGGAGGGCCGCCGCCGGCGCGTCACGCTCCTCGGATCGGGGTCGATCATGCAGCAGGTCCTGCGCGCGCAGCAGCTCCTCCAGGAGAAGTACGACGTGAGCGCGGACGTGTATAGCGTCACGAGCTATCAGCAGCTGCGCAACGAGGCGCTCGCGGTCGAGCGCTGGAACCGCCTGCACCCGGAATCCGAGCCCCGCCTACCGCACATCACCTCGGTCCTCGGCGGGCATTCGCCGATCGTCGCCGCCTCGGACTGGCTCAAGGCGCTGCCCGACCAGATCTCGCGCTGGGTGGGGAGTCCGTTCGTCCCGCTCGGCACCGACGGCTTCGGCCGCAGCGACACGCGCGAGGCGCTGCGCCGCCACTTCGAGATCGACGCCGAGAGCGTGGCGACGGCGTCGCTTCACGCGCTCGCGCTCACCGAGGAGTACGGCGCCGCCGAGGTCGCGAAGGCGCTCGCCGAGCTCGGGATCGACCCAGAGAAGCCGGAGCCGCGTACCGCCTAGACCAGCCGCACTTCGAGCGGATGCTCGCCGCTCGCGTCGACGCGGAACGCGCGGCCGCTCGCTTTCGCGCTCACGATCTCGACGAGGCGCTCGTCTTCGTAATGCGCGGCGACGGCGTCATCGAGCGCGATCCCCGGCGCCAGGCCCGCGGCGATCTCGCGCGCATACACCGGACGCCGGCGCTCCTGCGAGTCGTAGTGCGGGCACGCGCTCCCCTTCAGGAGCCCCAGGCCGTCGCGCAGCGGACCGAGCTCGAGCGTGAACGAGTCGGTGATCCCGGCCTCGAACCAGCAGATGCATCCGGCCGACCATCCGGTGAGGATCGTGCCGTTCCGGTACGCGTTGCGCAGCGCGTCCTCGACACTGTGCAGGCGCCAGATCGCGAGCATGTTCGCGGTGTTCCCACCGCCCACCATCACCACATCCTGCGAGCGGATGACTCCCTCTATGTCGTTGACGGAGCGGTCGAAGAGCAAGAGATGCGATGGCTCGCACGCGATGCCGGCCAACGCCTTATAGAAGGACCCCAGATAGGTCGAATCGTCACCTGATGCGGTCGGAATGAAGAGGATCTTCGGCCGGGCCGCGCCCGTGAGGTCGAGGACGTAGCGGATGAGCGCCGGGTAGTACAGCTGCTCGCCGCCGCAGGCGACGATGCGTCTGGGCATCGGCGCCACTCTGCCAGAGATGCGGCAGCGCTAGCTGATCGTCGTCGTGCGATGGCCGAGCGCGAGCCAAGCCGGAATCGCCGTCGCGACCATCGGCCGCCCGACGAAGAACCCCTGCGCGCTGTCGCAGCCGACGGCCGCGCATGCGTCGTACGTGGCCTGGTCCTCGATCCCCTCGGCGACCACCTTCATGCCGAGCGCATGGCCCAGATTCGTGATGAGCTTCACGATCTCGGCGCTTCCGCGGTCGCGCGTCATGCGGCCAACGAACGAGCGGTCGATCTTCACCGCATACGCCGGAAGGCGCTGCAGGTACGCGAGCGAGCTGTAGCCGACGCCGAAGTCGTCGATCGCGAGCTGCACCCCGAGGTCGCGCAATTCGGCGAGGGTGCGGAGCACGCGGTTCGGTTCGGCCATGAGCATCGACTCGGTGATCTCGAACGCGAGCCACCCCGGCGGGATCCCGGCGCGCTCGAGCGCCTGGCCGACGAGGCGCGGAAGCTCCGGGTCGAGCAGATTGCGGATCGAGAGGTTCACCGCGGCCTGGACCGGCAGGTTCGCCTGCTTCCAGACGGCGCACTGGGCGAGCGTCATCGCGAGGACCTGTGAGAAGAGCGACTTCACCAGGCCGGAGCGCTCCGCGAGCGGGATGAACTCCCCGGGAGCGATGAGCCCGCGTTCGGGATGCCGCCAGCGCGCGAGGGCCTCGACCCTCATGACCTCGCCCTCGTTGAACCCGACGATCGGCTGGTAGACCACCTGGAGCTGATCGGTCTCGAGCGTGTGGCGCAACTCGGCCATGAGCGCAAGCTGGTTCGAGCCCTCGGGATCCTGCTGCTCCGCGTACACCGCCGCTCCGCCCGGGGTCGTCTTCGCGACGTACATCGCCATGTCCGCGCGGCGCATGAGCGTTTCGACATCCTCGCCGTGCTGGGGACTGACCGCGATGCCGATGGAGATGGCGACTTCGTGCGCGACGCCGTCGATGTCGAACGGTCGCTGCAGCGCCGCGATGATCTTCTGCGCGACGTGTCCGGCGCCGCCTTCGTCCGCGCCCGGGAGGATCAGCGCGAACTCGTCGCCACCCAGACGCGCCACCGTGTCGGTCTCGCGCAGGTCCGCCGTGATCCGCTGGGCGACCTCGCCGATGAGAAGGTCGCCTGCCCGATGCCCGAACGTGTCGTTGATCTCTTTGAACCGATCGAGGTCCATCACCAGGAGCGCGAGCGGCGTCGCGAGCCGCCGCGCGGTGCGAAGGGCCTGCTCGAGCCGGTCGAGAAGGAGCGACCGATTGGGCAGACCCGTCAGCGTGTCGTGGAGCGCCTGCCGCTCGAGCTCGTGCTCGGCCTTCTTGCGGTCGGTGACATCCGTGAAGCTCGAGACGACCTCGCGCACCCGGCCGAACGCGTCCTTGACCGGGACGGCGTCGACCAGAAGCCAGCGCACGTACCCGTCCGCTCGGACCATTCCCATCATCACGTTGCGGATGGGCTCGCCCCGCGCCTGCGCCGCGACGTTCGGCACCTCGTCGTCCGGCATGGTCGTCCCGTCCTCGCGGATGCGGCGGTCCTCGCCCGGCGCCTCGCGGCCCTCGAGCTCGTCGGGCGGCCGCCCGAAGATCCGCTTCGCGGCGGCGTTCGCGAAGACGACGGCGCCCGCGGCGTTGCGGACCACGACACCGCACGCCATCGCGTCATAGATGGCGCCTAGGTCGCTCTCCAATCGTGAAAGGTCCCTCGCGGCCCGGCCCTCCTCGCGACGCGCGATGACGGCGACCCTAACCGGCGCGCATTTGCGCTGACGAGTGCAATGGGTATCGGGCTCGGTGACTCTGAAGTACTAGAGGCGAAGCTTTGTCAGTCGATCTCGCTCTTTGTCGCTCACGTTGCCATCGGCTCTTCTATAGGCGACCGCACGATCGAGTTCGACCCACCATTCCGACGGCGCGAACTCTCTCAGAAAGGCGCGCACGAACCGGTCGCGAAGCCATGAGAGCGGCCGTTCCACGGGCGCGCCCGCGAGTACCACAGCGGTGAGGGCCACATCCAGCGGAGCGTCGCCGCGCACGGCGTTCGCCCAGTCGATGACCACCGCGCCACGACGAGCGAGCATCACGTTGGCCGGATGAAGGTCGAGGTGCAGGACGGCGGCGCCATCGCCTCCCAGGAAGTCCGGCGGCGGAAGCGCGTGCAGGTCGCGATGGAGTCGCGCCAGCGTCAGGGCGTGCGACCGAAAGCGCCAGGGCCGGCGCCGCAGGTCCGCGAGCATCGTCGGCCCGTCGATTCGCTCGAGCGTCAGGTCAGGCCCGCTCACGTCGATTACGCGAGGCGCGGGAAACCCGCGATCGCGCACGTATCGCATGATCGCGACCTCACGCTCGGGGACGGCTCGGCGGCGGTAGCGGCGCAGGACGCGCGCTTCGTCGATCGCGAAGACGTCCGCGTCCTCACCGCGCGCGAGGAGCGGCCCGGTCAGCGCGCCTCCCGGTGAAACTCGACGATCCTGCCCTGCTCGCAGCGGTAGGTGGCGATGGAGTTC
>JALYLL010000310.1 GCA_030774255.1 Chloroflexota bacterium
CGCTTCGGCGACGATCGGACGATCGCCGGAGCGAAGACGGCGAAGAACTTCGAGCCGATGCCGGGGCGCGCGATGAAGGAATACCTCGTCGTCCCTGAAGCGATCGTGAAAAGTCCCGCGAAGCTCCGCGCCTGGATCGACCACGCTCACAGATATGCGAAGACGCTGCCCGCGAAGAAGGCGCGCTAGTTACCGGACCGGCATCCTCCGCGCGGAAAGCGAGATCGACTCGTGCGCCTCGGGCTCAGGCTTCTCGGTTGCCCCGATGATGATGCCAAGTGCGAGCGAGAGGATCGCACCCGTGATCGCCGAGAGAAACAACACGCCGTTCGTCGGCCGGTCGGGCGCGTTGTCGAGCATCGAGAGACTGATCGCCATCATGAAGAGGATCCCAGCGCCCGCAGCCACGCCCGCACCCGCAGCCATCACGTAGAGCGCGAACCAGCGCTTCGGCCGCCGCAGGAGCGTGTCGAAGAAGGTCCGGAGAAGACGCGTGACCGTCCACACCGTCAATGCCGCGATGGTCCAGGCGAGAACCGTCGCGATCCAGGTCTCGAGCGTCGCTGTCGCGAGCCGAGACACCAGACCCGACATCTGTGACCAAAGGACCGACGGATCGAGCTGTGTGCCGAGTGGACCGAAGCGATCGCCCGAGTTCTGCAGCATGGTGAGGAGCGCCGATTTCACCTCGGCCGCGCGCACGGGATTGAACAGCGACTCCTGCCGTAGCGAAAGTCCCGTCTGCGCATACGCGCCCAGCGACTGAACGCCCATGGCGACCGCGACGACCATCGTCAACGCCGCGCTCGCGGCGACCGTGAGAACCCCAGTGAGTCCGAACACGGCCGCGCTCGTCAGGATCATCGCGGGAGCGAGTCCAAGCGGAGTGAGCACGGGTGTCGCCATGGCCACGGCGATCTGCTCGGTCGGAGCGCTTCGCGCCCACAGGAAGACACCGAGGATCGCGAGAAGCAATGCGAGGCCCGGCACGAAGATGAATACAAAAGCGGTCACCATGACCCAGGCGATCGCGATCGCGACGCCGAGCTGGCCGGCGAACGCGACGACGGCCACAAGCACGGCGGCGAGAAGCGCACCGACGACCTCGAAGCCGGCGAGCAGCGCCATGGCGAAGACCGGGAGTGCCGCACACATCGCGAAGAAAGCTCCGCGAAGCGGCCGTCCATAGTTCGACAGAAGGGCGACGACCGGACTCTGCTCGGTCTTTGGAACGAAGTCCTCGAGCGGGTCGGCCATGACCATCCGCGTCGTCGCGAGCTCTTTGTCGACGTTCTCGATGCGCTGGAGCGCGGTCGCGAAGTCGCTGGCCTTCTGATAGCGCAGGTTCGGTTGCTTCGCGAGCGCCTTCAGAGCGACCGAGTCGAGCTCGCGCGGGAGCGACGGCCGAAGGTGGCTGGGCGGCACGGGCTGCCGGACCACGTGGTCGCGGAGCAGCACAGCTGCGTTCGTGCTCGTGAACGGCGGTTTACCGACCAGACCCTCGTAGAGGACGAGACCGAGGCCGTACACGTCCGACTGCACGGATGCGCTCTTGCCTTCGACGCGTTCGGGTGCGACGTACATCGCGGTCGCGTAGAGCTGCGGTGTATCCGCATCCTCCTGCGGAGCGCGCGCGATCCCGAAGTCGCAGATCTTCGCCGTGTCATTCGCGTCGAAGAGGATGTTCGCCGGCTTGAGGTCGGCATGAATGATCCCCTTCGAGTGTGCGAACGCGAGACCGTTCGCCACCTCGATCGCGATGCGGACCGCATCTCCGGTCTTGAGCGGACCGGCCTGTTCGATGCGCTGCTTCATCGATCCGCCCGGGAGGTACTCCATGACGATGAAAGGAGAGTCGTCGACCTCGCCGACGTCGTACACGGCGACGATGTTCGGGTGCGAAAGCTGAGCGAGCGCACGTGCTTCCTTCACGAACATCCGGCGGAGGTTGCCATCGGCCGCGGCTGCGGGATCCAGGACCTTCAGGGCAACGTCGCGGTTCAGTGCCTGATCGCGGGCGAGGTACACCTGAGAAGAGCCGCCCACTCCGAGCGGCTCCTCGATCTTGTACCGACCTTGTAGAACCCGCTCCATTCCCAACTCCGTTGCTCTCGCTGGCGCGCCGACTATAACGCCGGCACTTCGCGTTGCGACATGTGTGAGCGGGTTCGACATGATTCCGCCTCCGCCCCGACTCCCCAGCCGTTACGTGAAACGGGAGGCGCAAAGACGTGTTCTGACTCGCGACCGAACGGATACCGGAAATGTGCGCGCTAGGGAGTTTTCGTCGTCGTCCCGTTGGTCGTGGTCTTCGCCGGCGCCTTGCGATCGACGAACGTCGCGATCTCCGCCGCGACCTTCGCCTTCAGCGTCGTCGCCTGCTCCGCCGTGAGCTTGTTGCTCGCGACTGCTTTGTCGATGTTCGCGTTTGCGGCCGTCGTGAGTACCTGAACGAGGCCGTCGCGGCTCTTGCCCTTGTCGTTCGCGAGATCGCCGAGGCTCTTGCCACTGCGCATGGCGGTGGTGACGTCCTGGAGCGTGACCCCACCGAGGTAGTCCCGCGCGGTCTGGAGCCTGTCGCCGAGGAAGGCCTTCACGTTCGGCAGCGTCGCCCGGGGCGCGACCGCAGGCTTCGTCGGCCAGGTGCGGTCGACGAATGTGTTTATCTGCGCCGCGAGTCCGTCCCGCAGCTTCTTCGCCTGATCGTCGGTGATCTTCTTGTCGGCGAGGGCCTTCGTGATGTCGTCGTTTGCCGCGACCGAGAGGGCCGTCACGAGCCCCGCCTTGCTCTTGTTCGGCGTGGCGTCGGCGATCTTGCCGAGGGTCGTTCCGGGAAGCTTCGCGACGAGGTCCTTCTGCGCGAGCCCGAGGTATTTGGCCGACTCGCCGAGGAAGTCACGGACGACCTTTGCGGTCCGCACTTGCTTCGCGGTCGCGTCCTTCGCCGCGGCGACGATCGCGTCTTCCTGCTGCTGCGTGATGACGCCCTTCTGCACGAGGCCGTCAAGGAGCTGCTTCAGCCTGTCGCCGGTCTTGTCCTCGCCCATCACAGCCGAAGCGGCCGGGGCGACGGCGGAGACCAGGCTCGCGGAGGCACTCGGACCAAACGCGCCCAAGGCTGCGGCGCCGAACAGACCGACGCTTCCGACGCCCAGCGCGCCCGCCAAGATGAGCTTCTGCCGAATGGTCTTCACTTCCGTCCGCCCCCTCTGAGGTTCTCGCCTAACTACCATCTGTCTAACGCATCCGTTTCCTAAAGCGTGTCGCCCGGCGGGCAAAGCGTCAGGTACTTACACGCCGCTAACATCCTTCTACTTCCGTGCGGATTACGTTCGCGGCCGCCGAGGTCGCCCCCTACGCCAAGGTCGGCGGCCTCGCCGATGTCGCGGGCTCGTTGCCGCAGGCACTTGCCTCGCTGGGCCACGACGTCAGCGTGTATATGCCGTTTCACCGGTCGATCGACGCACAGAAGTTCGGGATCCCGACATCCGGCGCCCGGACCCACTCCATCCCGTACGGCGCGGCCCGGGCCCGCATCGAATACCCGGAGATCACCAGAGACGGCGTTCGAACCGTGTTCGTCCGCAGCGTCCGCATCGGACGAGACAAGGTCTACGGGTATGACGACGACGCGAAGCGCTACGCGCTCTTCTGCCGCGCCGTGCTCGAAGATCTGATCGAGGCTCCGCCCGACGTCGTCCACGCGCACGACTGGCATGCGGCTCTCCTCGTCCCGCTCGCGGCACGCGCTCGGCAGCTACGCCGAGCGGCGACCGTCTTCACGATCCACAACCTGGCGTACCAGGGACGAACGAGCGCCGACGTGCTCAAGCTCGTCGGCCTTCCGCGCGCGCGCCTCCCGATCGAGGACAAGGGTGAGGCGAATCCGATGGCCCGCGCCATCGCGACGGCCGACATCGTGTCGACCGTGAGCGAACGGTACGCGGAGGAGATCCTCACGCCTGAATTCGGCGAGCGGCTGGACGGGCTCCTTCGCGAACGCCGAGCCGACCTCTGGGGCATCACCAACGGCATCGACACCAAGTTCTTCGACCCGGCGCACGACCCGCACATTCCCGCGCACTACGACGCGGACGACCAGAGCGGCAAGGCGCTCGACAAGGCCGCGCTCCAGAAAGAGACCGGCCTCGCTGTCGACGCGACGGCTCCGATCTTCGGGGTCATCGGGCGCCTCGTCGAGCAGAAGGGCGTGGACCTCCTGACCGCCGTCGCGCCGTGGCTCCTCGAGAAAGGTGGACAGCTCGTGGTCCTTGGCAGCGGCGACCCGGCCTACGAGCAGAAGTGGCGCGACCTCGCCGCGAAGAACAAGGAACGCCTTGCGCTCACGCTCGGTTTCGACGCGGCGCTGGCGCAGCGGATCTACGCGGGAGCCGATCTCTTCCTGATGCCGTCGCGGTTCGAGCCCTGCGGCCTGGGCCAGCTCATCTCGCTCCGATACGGGACGATCCCGGTGGTCCGCGCGGTCGGCGGTCTCGCGACCACGGTCCGCGACGTCGATGCAGATCCGAAGGGCAACGGCTTCTCGTTCACCACGTACGAGGCGGCTGCGTTCTCCGACTCGATCGAGCGCTCCCTGCACCGGTACAAGGCCGACGGCGACCCGTGGCGACAGCTGCGGACGCGCGCGATGCGGGAGGACCATTCGTGGGCGGCATCGGCCAAGCGATACGTCGAGATGTATGCCGCCGCGGCGAAGGCTCGGCGCGCCGCGTGAAGACGGATACGCGACCTTCGATCTCCGACCTCGAGGAGCGGATCGCGGCGCTTCCTCCCGAAGCACGGGCCGCCGCCGAGCGCATCTTCGCGGTCTCGTCGATCGTTGGACGCCTCGATCCGCCGGCCGAGATGCGTGACTGGATCACGAAACAGTTCGGTTCCGTCGACGCCGTGACGGCGCAGAAGATCGTCAAGGTCACGAACCTGGTGATGCTCGAGGGCGCGCTCTTCAACGACCTTCGGGCGCGCCGTCCCGTCGAAGTAAAGGGCGCCGACGAGGTCCGCGAGACGATCGAGCGGTCCCGTAACGATCCGTTCTGCCACCCTGAGACCGGAACGCCGGCCGACACGTTCGGTCGCATCCGCGGGGAGCACGGCATGACCGCTTCGAATGTGGCCAAGTACGACGGGTATCACGGCGTCCTGGTGTTCGACGAGCACGACCCGCTCGCGCCGATGGACGCAGACATCATTCGCGATCGGCTCCTCACCGCACGCCGCTGGGCGCTCGCGGCGAACGAGGAGGATCCAAGCTCGAAGTACTACTTCCTGATCTGGAACTGCCTCTGGCGCGCCGGCGGGTCGATCGTGCACGGCCACATGCAGATGACCACGACGCGCGGCATGCATTACCCGCGGGTCGAGATGCTGCGCCGTCGCTCCCTCGAGTACGACGAGCAGTACGGGCGCGACTATTTCGACGATCTCTGGCTCGTCCACGACGCCCTCGGTCTCGGGCACGAGCGCGACGGCGCGCGCGTTTTCGCGGCGCTCGCTCCCATCAAGGAGAGCGAAGTCATCATTCTTGGCCGGCCTGGTGAAGACGAGTCATCCCTCGCAGCGGGGATAGCCGGTGTCATTTCGGCATATCGGAAACAGGGTGTCGTCGCCTATAACCTCGCCCTGCTGCTCCCGCCGCTCGGCGCCGACGGTAACGACTGGCGCCGCTTCCCCCCGCATGCACGCCTTGTAGACCGTGGTGACCCTGCGAATAGGACAAACGACATCGGTGGCATGGAGTTGTACGCCGCGAGCGTCGTGGCCGCCGATCCGTTCCGTTTGGCGGAGGCACTTCGCGTCTAGAGGGAATAGAGCCCTCTGCGCTATTGACGCTCGCTTTGTCCCTTGCATAGTGTGCGACAAAGTGGCCGAACACTCATTCGTTTCTAGGCGAGACAACACCTTCCGCGAGTACCCACCCGCGTCGGCGCAGCTCGCGATGATCAT
>JALYLL010000311.1 GCA_030774255.1 Chloroflexota bacterium
CGCATGAGGTGGTGGGCGAAGAACACCGGCTCGACCTGGAATCTCGACGCCGCGGAGGCGTTCCGCTACATCGAGCTCGCCTAACCTGAGCTCCGTGCAGGAGGAGGTCCCGCTCGGCGGCAACCTCAACGACGCTGTTCGCGTTGGCGACACCGTTCGCCGCCGCGCCGGACCGTGGACACCCGCAGTTCACACATTGCTGCGCTTCCTCGAGGCGGAAGGGTTTCCGGCGCCACGCGCTCGCGGGATGGACGAAAAAGGGCGTGAAATCATCGAATACATCGAGGGCGAGGCCCATGCGGGCAACCCGACCCCACTCCCCGATTCGGTGTTCGACGAAGGCCACATGATCGAAGCGGCGCGCCTGCTCCGGCGCTACCACGACACCGTCGTCCGCTTCCGTCCGCCTCCCGACCTCATTTGGCGGCTCGTGAGCCCGAGGCCGCATGAGCTCATCCTTCACAACGACTGGTCGCCGTGGAACGCGTTGTTCCGCGACGGCCGGTTCGCGCTCACACTCGACTGGGATCTCGCCGGGCCGGGTCCGAGGATCTGGGATGTCGCGAATGCCGCGTACTGTTGGGTGCCGCTCATCGCCGGGGCGACCGCGATATCTGACGACCGCGAGCGCTCGCGGCGTCTCGGGCTCTTCGCCGACGCCTACGGGCTCGAAGATCGTGCTGCGCTCATCCCCGCTCTGCGAGCCCGGCTGGTGCACGTAGGACGCTTCATCGACGAACAGGCGAGCCTCGGCGATCCCGGTATGCAGCGGCTCGTCGCCTGGGAGACGCCGCGCCAAATGTTCGTGAAGGATCTCGGATACCTAGACCAGAACCGCAGCGAGCTCGAGCGCGCCCTCGACTAATGCTGCCGCTGTGGCGACCCACAAGACTCGGCGCGATTTCATGTGAGACAGTGAGGTCTTCGTCAGGTCCAGCATGTCCCAACGACCTGCCCGGAGCGGCTCAACGCTCTTAAGCAAATCGGGGGTTCGGCGCCACTAGCAAGAGGAGACGTTGGACGATCAGGAGTGGGACGACGCCTTAGAGGCGTGCTACGCCCGCGTGCTTCGGGCGCTCATCGGCGCCTGTGGTTCACGCGAGCGCGCGGAAGACGGGCTGCAGGACGCGCTGGTCGCCGCCTGGAAGCCGGGAGTGCGCGAGCAGGTGGAACGTCCAGATGCGTGGCTATATCGCGTTGGGCTCCGAGCCATCCGCCGAGCACGGTGGCGCCGGCGTTTTGACGTGAAGCTGACCGAGGACGTACGACACGAGGCTGAGCCGACCCTGGACAGGGTCAGCGCGCTGGAGCTCCTGCGCATGCTGACCCCGCGACAGCGGGAGTTCGTTGTCGCTCGCTATTTCCTCGATCTGAGTTACCGCGAGATCGCGGACCAGTGGGCGGTGAGCGTAAGCAGCGCGACTTCAACGGTGGCGCAGGCGATTGCGCGACTGCGACGGGAGTTGGAAAAAGAGGACGACGGATGGATTCGGAAAAGCGTTTAGCGCTTGAGCTTGCCCTCGAGAATCGTCTGCGCGCCGATCTGGACGCGCTGGCCGTTCGCCCCTACGTCTACTACAGGGAGGCTGCCATGCAACGACTCGCGACGAAACCCGGCGCCATCGGACGCTTTTTATCGGTTGCGCGCGTCGGAACGACGATCGTTCTCGCCGTGCTCTTCGCGCTTGCGGCCGCCTTCGCCTTGCTGAACCTGCGCGGACCAAGCAGTCCCGCCAGTCCGACGCTGATCCCGGCGTCGTCGACAACGCCTCCCGCCAGCGCCCCGACCATCCCTACGAGTGCGCCCGCGCCGCTCATCAGCGTCACGCCAACCGACGAAGCCACGTTGACGGTAAACACGGCGCGCTCGTACACCGCGACGATCACCAACCTCAGCGGCTGCGTCGACCTCGCGTTCGTCGACGCCACCACCTACCCAGGCGACGGCACGTTCCGCAGCGCCGGGAACGGGATCGCAGACCTGTCTTCGGACGCAGCGTTCAGATCCGTGAATGGCGTACCCATCGGCGTCTCTGTCGGTACTGGATACTTCAGCTGCATCGCGATCCCGTCCGACGGCAAGATCACCTTCACCATCGACTCGGGGACGGCGAACGCCTACGTGCGTCCGCTCGTCTTCTACGATGCCCCCGACAACAATCGGTTCAACCTCGACGCAACCAATCGTCCGACCGACAAGCCCTTCGGCGTTGGCGGGGCGACGCGCTTCGTCCCGCGATGACCTACTCGCTCCGCGCTGGACTAGTGCTTGAAGTGACGTCGTCCGGTGAACAGCATCGCCATGTGGTTCTTGTTCGCGGTGTCGATCATCATCGCGTCGCGCAGTGAGCCGCCCGGCTGGATGATCGCCGTTACGCCGGCGCGCGCGGCTACTTCGATGCCGTCGGGGAACGGGAAGTACGCGTCCGACGCCATGACGGCGAGGCGCGCGTTCTCCCCCGCCTTGCGGACCGCGGTCTCGACCGCGACGACGCGTGACATCTGGCCTGGACCGACGCCAACTGTCGCGAGACCCTTCGCGAGAACGATCGCGTTCGACGTCACGTGCTTCACGCAGCGCCACGCGAAGAGAAGATCGGTGAGCTCCTCGAGCGAGGGCGTCCGTTCCGTGGCGACCTTGAAGTTCCCCTCGTCGGCCGCGGACTCGTCGGGCGTCTGCACCAGCATGCCGCCGGCGATGCGCTTGTAATCGAACGCGCCGCCGTCCTTGCGCGCGAGCCGTCCACCGACGATCGCGTGACCGGGAACGGCGAGGATCTCGAGGTTCTTCCGCTGCCGAAGTATCGGCAGCGCCTCGTCCTCGTAACCGGGAGCGATGATCGCCTCGTAGAACGTGCCTTCCATCGCTTCGGCGAGCTCGCGCGTCACGATCCGATTCGCTCCGACGATCCCACCGAACGCCGACACCGAGTCACACATGAACGCGCGCCGGTACGCCTTCGTGATCTCGTTGTCTGATGCCACGCCACACGGGTTCTGGTGCTTGATGATCGCGACGGTCGGCTGCGCGAAGTCGATCGCGACGCGCCATGCGGCGTTGATATCGAGCATGTTGTTGAAGCTCGTGGCCTTGCCGTGCAGCTGCTGCATGGTGGTCATCGCGCCGTCCTCACCGCGCACCGCGTACATCGCAGCTTGCTGGTGCGGATTCTCGCCGTAGCGCAGGTCACGCACCTTGCGAAGCGAAAGCGTGAGCTCGTCCGGGAACTGCACCCCCGCCTCGCTCGCGAAACGGGAGGCGACCGCCGCGTCGTACGCGGCCGTGTGGCTGAACGCCTCCGACGCGAGGACGCGACGGGTCTCGAGGGAAACGTTGGTCCGCTGCTTCAGCTCGTCGAGCACCGCCGTGTACCGCTCGGGCCGCGCCACGACAACGACGTGCTCGTAGTTCTTCGCGGCGGCTCGGAGGATCGTGGCGCCGCCGATGTCGATCTGATCGAGAAGCATCGCTCCGCTCTTCCCCGACGACGCGTGCTCGGCGAAGGGATAGAGATTCACGGCGACCAGGTCGATCGGCTCGATACCCTCGCGCTTGAGCTCTTCACGATGCGCCGGATCGTCGCGGCGAGCGAGCAGCGCGGCGTGGATCTTCGGGTGGAGCGTCTTGACGCGCCCGCCGAGGAGCGACGGTTGCCCCGTGACTTCCTCGACCGAGCGCGAGGTTATGCCCTCGGCGGCGAGCGCGGCGCGAGTTCCATCGGTGGCGATGAGCTCCCACCCGAGGTCCTGCAATCCGCGCGCGAACGCGTCGAGACCTGCGCGATCAGAGACAGAGAGGAGGGCTCGCAGCGCGGCTAGTATAGCCAGTCCATGCCGTTCGATCCCCAGCACTTCATCGATCGTTTCTTCCAACCGTTCAACAGCGAATCCCGTTTCTATTGGCCCGCCGTGGTCGCGGTGCTCGTGTCGTTGATCGCGAACATCGTTTGGTACAACTGGCGCAGCCGGACCACGCCTCCCCCCGAGCTCGGCGTGCGGCCATGGGCTCTCTGGACGAACGTCGTCTTCCTGATCTGGTACCTGGTGCTGCTCCGCGCGGGCGTGTCCTTCTGGGTCATCGCCATCTCGATCGCCGCCAACATCGCGCTCGTCGTGTACATGTACTGGACGTACCTGCCGCCGCGTGAGGCCGCCTGGGAGCGCGAACGCCGCAGGCAGGCCTACTTTCCCAAGGCCGGCCGCCGAAGGAAACGGCGCCGCTAATCGCCTCTGGGCGCGCTCCACGTGATGTTGAAGCCTTCGTAACGAGGCTTTCCGCCAAGCTCGGTCCGCTCGACCTCTCGGACGTCGGCCCCGGGCGGCCCTTCGTTCAACCAACTCTGCAGCGCCGAGAGGGCGCCTCCGCTTCCCTCGGCGATCAACTCGACCGACCCGTCGTCGCGATTCCAGACGCGGCCGGTGATCGCGAGACGCAACGCCTCGCGTACCGCGGTCGCGCGGAAATTCACCCCCTGGACGGCGCCGTGTACGACGAAGCGGGCGCGCCCCATCAGCGCTTCTTTCGCGACGCGAGCATCGCGTCGAGCCCACGGACGTTCGCGAGGCTCTTCCCGGGTGCCCACCCGCGGCGCGCGGTTCCGATCGCGAGATCCATCCAGTCAAGCTCTTCGATCGCGTGCGCGTCGGAGTTCGCGACGAGCGTCGCGCCTCGGTCGACCGCCTTGTGGATCCACGTGTCCGGAAGGTCGAGCCGCTCGGGTCCGCCGTTCACCTCGATCCACGTTCCGGTCTCGACCGCGGCGTCGATGACCGCGTCGAGGTCGACCGCGTGCGGCTCGCGCTTCTCCAGAAGCCGCCCCGTCGGGTGCGACAGCGCCGTCACGAGCGGGTGCCGCATCGCGCCGACGACGCGCGCCGTCATCTGATCGCGCGTCTGCGCGAACGATGAGTGCACCGAGGCGGTCACGATGTCGAACTTGGCGAGAAGCTCGTCGGAATAGTCGAGCGCTCCGTTCGCACGAATGTCGACCTCGGTCCCGACGATGATGCGGAACGGCGCGAGCTCGGAGTTCAGGCGCGCCGCCTCGGCGAGGCGCTTCTCGATGCGCTCCGGCGACAGCCCGTTCGTCATCCCGAGCCCCGGGGAGTGGTCGGTCACGGCGAGGTACGCGTAGCCCTTCGCACGAGCCTGACGCGCCATGTCGGCGAGAGGGTCGCGGCCGTCGGTCCAGTTCGTGTGCGTGTGCAGGTCGCCGCGCACCTGCGCGAGCTCGACCAATTTCGGTAGGGCGTGCGCCTTCGCGGCGTCGATCTCGCCCCGGTCCTCGCGGAGCTCAGGCGGGATGAAGTCCATCTCGAGCGCGGCGTAGACCTCCTTCTCCGTCTTCGAGGCGATCTCCTGTCCGCGCTCCTCCGCGCCGATGCGATACAGGCCATATTCGTTGAGGAGCAGCTTTCGGCGGAGAGCAAGGCCGCGAAGCCGGACGTTGTGCTCCTTCGAGCCGGTGAAATAGAGGAGAGCCGCGCCGAACGACCGCGCCGGCACGACCCGCAGATCGATCTGCAGCCCACGGTCGACGATGACCGAGCATTTCGTGTCGCCCCGCGCGAGGATCCGCTCGACGCTGGGTGCGCGCGCGAAGACTTCGAAGATCGGCGCCGCGTCGTCACCTGCGACGACGATGTCGATGTCGCCGATCGTCTCCTTGTACCGGCGCAGGCTGCCGGCGATAGCGAGCTGCGTCGCGCCGGTCTCGGCGCGGAGATACTCCGCCATCGTTGTCGCGGCTGCGCGGGCGTCGTGCAACAGCGAGCGTCCCGTGCGCTGTTTCAGCGCCGCGATCGAGCGGAGGATGTTCTCCTCCGTCTTGGCCTGAATCTTCGGAAGCTGCTGGAGCCGATGCTCCGTCGCGGCCTCCTCCAGCTCTTCGATCGTCGTGATCTTCAAGTGGTCGTAGATCGTGCGCGCGGTCGCGGGGCCGACTCCGGGAACGCGCAGGAGCGTGAGGAGACCCGGCGGGACCGCGGCCTGAAGCTCCTCGTGACGCTTCGAGCGGCCGGTCGCGACGATCTGCTCGATCGCCTCGCCGACGGACGAACCGACCTTTGGGATCTCCTTGAGCCGGTGTTCCTGCACCAGTTTCGTGAGGGGCTCGCGCAGGTCGCGTATGGAGCGCGCGGCCGCGCGGTAGGTGACGGCGCGGAATACGTTCTCGCCCTTGAGCTCGATCAGGTCACCGATCTCGTCGAGGACCTTCGCGATGGCGTCGTTGCCGACGGCGAGGGCATCGAGGGGCACCCCTCGATGCTAGGGCGCGCGGTGGATCAGGACCCCGGAAGTGACGCGGACGGGTCGCGCGCGAGCTCGAGATACGCGAAGGCAGACTCGAGATCGCCGCGCGCTCGGAGCTTTTGCGCGTACTCGGCGGCGAGCGTCGAGAGGTCGGGGTGGTCCTCGATCGAAGCGAGGATCTCGATCGCCTCGCGGTACGCGCTATCCGACGACGCGTACTCGCCACGCTGATGCTCGGCGGCGGCGGCGACGCGCAGCGCGTCCGCCTGCTGGCGGCGATCGCCGATCTCTGCGAGGCGCTCGTCGGCCGACTTGGCCAGGCGAAGCGCACCATCGACGTCGCCTTCTTCCAAAGTGATGCGTGCGCGCAGGACGTCGACGATCGCGCCAACGCGGACATCGCCGGCGAGTGCGGCACGTTCGCTGCAACGGTCGACCGTCTCGCGAGCGGCGGTCATGTCGCCGTGTTCGAACTGGACCGTCGCGAGCGACTGCATGACAGAGAGCTCGACCGCGGTGTCAGACACGCGCTCGAAGAGCCCGAGCGCGCGCTGATAGTTCGCGATCGCACCGTCGAGCTCTCCCGCGTCGTACAGGGCAACGGCGACTCCCATGTAGCTCTGCGCGGCTAGACGGAGCTCGCTGGAACGCGACGCGACGGCGAGAGCGAGCTCGTACGTCGCGAGCGCCTTCACGGTGCGATGAAGCCGGCGGTAGACGGTGCCGAGGTGAACGAGCGTCCTCGCGCGGAGGCGGGGGTCGGTGATCTCGCGCTGCTCCATGACGTCGCGTGCCGCCTCGAGCGATTCGGCGCCCGCCGCGAGCTGGCCGTGCTCCACATACAGCACGCCGCGCGCGGCCAGCAGGTGGGCGAGCTCGGTCGCGTCGCTGTTCGCGTCAACCAGTGCCATGGCTTCGGCGAGACGTTCGAACGCTTGTTCCCGCTTGCCTTCCGCGGCGTCGGCGGCGGCGAGGTAGCGCAGCAGCGTGGCCCGCTCGGGCCCTTGCGCCTGCTGTCCCAACGAGGCCGTCGCCTCGTGTCGGACGGCGGGCCAGTCGCGGCGCTCGACCGCGGCCTGCGCCGCGAGACGGTGGAACACGCGGCGCTTCGCGCCCGCGAGTGACTCGTCGCCAATGAAGTAGTCGAGGCTTCGCCCAAGCCGTGTAGCGATTATCTGCAAAGAGCGAAGTGAAGGACGGACGAGACCGGCCTCGACCTGACTGATGAAACCCTTTGTCAGCTCGTCGCCGGCGAGCTGCGCCTGGCTCATGCCAAGCCCACGGCGAGCGGCGCGGACCCTCTCGCCCAAGGTCACCGGCTTCTGAACTATTTCCGGCAGACTGGCCACCGACGCTCCCCTGTCTAGACCGAACTGAAAGTCCGCTGTAACGTCCAACCTCTCTAGACTGCCGGAAGAATACTGGCCGCTGTCGGCGCGGACAATGTTGGGAGAACGAGATGAGACCGTTCCGGATGCGCGTCGTAACAGCGATCGTCCTCGCGATCCTGATGCTCGGCTCTCTCGGAAGCGTCGCCAACGCCGCCGGGGTCCCGACGAGCAGCTTTCCTGAAGATCCCTGGCCGGGCCTCCGCGTCCCGACCAGCTTCCCCGAGGACCCCTGGCCGGGCCTCGGCAACTAGAAGCCATACTGCGGGGCGTGCCCGGAACATCGACCGCCCATCGCCAACGCATCGAGATCGACGGGAC